>JAQIDD010000312.1 GCA_027858215.1 Candidatus Delongbacteria bacterium
CATAATGTTTGAGTTCGAGGCCTGCGAAGTATTTAAAACCAAGGATTTTACTTTCGTAAATGACTGTTTTAAATACGAGCGTAACGAAGAAATCAGACATTATGGACAGACACTATTTACGGTTTTAATCAAGCTGCCCCTGAAGGTCGGATAAGGATAGCAACGGTCTGCATGTACAATGGCAGATTTAGGCCATAGTCAAAATGCTTCCCGCTACCCGAAAAATACGGGGTAAGTTCAACTTTGACAACAATTGATTTTATCACAATTTTTTCACTAATTTTTCCGGATAAGAATGGTAGATTAGCGAACGCCCGAGAATCTGAGTTGGATTTAACAACGGGATATGTTGAAGAAATTTATAAGGCAAGGCATAGGGAATCTCGGTGCAGCCTAGTATAACACCTTCAGCACCCAGCTCTTTAAAACTACTGATCCCATTTACTAATATATTTTTTGCTTTTTTGGAAGGGTTTTTTGAGTATGCCTTGATTCCAAATTGTTCATCATAAACAGCTTTATGTATTTCCTCCTGTAATTCATCAGAATGTATAATGGGGTCAAACCCGGCAGCCTTCAGTTTATTGTAGTAAACACCCGTTTTGTGAGTACCGGTTGTAGAAAGCACAGCTATTTTATTAATTTCCGGATAAAAATGGCTTATAAATAGAATTACCTCATCTATCATATTAATTAAACGGATTTGGCTGCCTGCTTTCTTTAATTCTGCTTGTATCACATTAAAAATTTCAGATGAGTGCATGGTATTACAAGGAATACCAATTACAGTACATCCGGCATTTTCCAATTGTAAAATAATTTTTGACACGGCATAAGCTGGGTTGGTAGTAGTATTTCCAAGGAGAAATTCAGTCCGGTCTTCAATTTTTTCAGGAATGGACATTATGGTTACAGGCAGGTGGTCCTGGTCTTTACCTGCAATTGTCTCGTTAAATATATTTCTTGCCAAATCCAATCCGGCATAAGGCCCTACACCACCAACAATTCCTATTATTTCCATAAGCATCTTTACTGTATTGACAAACTACAATCATCACTGCATAAAGATAGCAAATTTTGCTATCCTTCTTTTTTATTTATCCCAAAAGAGCTCAAACAATATAAATATTAGCTTCCACAATTCAATAATCAAGCTTATATACAATTCCTGCTACTTTTATGCCGAACGATAATACAGGCAGTTTATCTTTCAGGGCAGTGGGTCAAATCTATGTTTCTATCATGGTAGCCGTTGTTTTGTGAGTCTTCTTTGATTGCCAATTTCTCTTGGGTCAAAGCTCGTTTCTTATCGACTTGTATGAGTTTATCATAGTCCACCATCGTTCGACTGAGTTTTTGTCAACGTCTTGATATGATGTTTAGTTTTAGACACAATGGGCACTCAATCCAAAATGCAGCGAACCGAGCAGCCGCCTGCGCGGCGGTAGCTGCCCATATAGGCATCGATGCTGTAGAAGTAAATGCCCCTGGCGTTTGTGTCATCCACCGTACTACTCCAGTAGTGTCCTTCCGAGCCAGTATTGCCGAGCGAGCCATCGCTGTAGTTGCGGTATCCGGCAACGGGAAGTTTCAGCGAGGAGCCATAAGCCCCTGCTGCATCATTGCTGCCCCAGCTTGTGCGTTCTGCTTCCCACTCAGCTTCTGTAGGCAGGCGGTAACCACTGGGGCAGGGATTGTTGGTGCCGCTTACGCCTTGCCACAGGTTATCGTTTTGTGGGCTGCGCCAGTCGTAAGAGATGCTGTCATTCTTTATAAAATTGCCATGCCCGGGGTCATCGCTGCTGCTTAATGTAGAAATTGTGTCTGAGGTACGGCTTTCGTGCCCATCAGCAGCACGTCCCCATTGGTATAAATCACCGTAAGCAGCAGCATCGGTACTGCTTGTTGCTACCTGTGAAGCCCCCAGGTTACGGTCCATCCATGTTTTGTCAGTGTTGGGGTTATATACATCTGTTGAATCTAATTCTGAAACTCCCAAGAGAGTGACCCAAACAGGCTCTCCGTTACTGAATGATAAGAATTGTCCTTCATTTCCAGCCGGGATGGTTACCCATTCAGAACCGTTCCAATATTGCATTTCACCTGTTTGTGTGCCGGAGGGTACGCTGGGATCGGTTTCGGAATAATTTGTTAAATAACCTGCATCATTGGTAAATTCGCTTACATTTTTCATCTGTATCCGTGTAAATGCACACGACCTATAAACACGTAGACGTACGGCCGTACGTCTACGTGTTATTCATGCATCAGGATGGATTAATTTGAAAATGTGAATTTTTCATTCTGGTAATCGATTTTGATGTTTTTGGCCTTATCCACCTTATTGGCAATGATCTCCATGGAAATGGCATCCAGGATTTGCTTCTGAATGACACGTTTCACCGGACGGGCACCGTATTGTGGGTCCCAGCCTTTTTCGTCCAGTTTATCAATGGATTTGCCGTTAATTTCAAGGCTGATATCCTGTTTTTTCAGTCGCTTATTGACAAGTTCCATCTGCAATTCCACGATGCCTTTCATGTCATTTTTGGTCAATGGTGTAAACAATAGCACATCATCAATGCGGTTGAGGAATTCAGGTTTTACCTCTTTGCGCATGAGTTGCAGCAGCTGCTTGCGTATTTCATCACGTTTTTCCTGTGGCAGTTCATCGCCCTCATAATTTTTAAAGGCTTCCTGCAGCAATGGAGTGCCCATGTTGCTGGTCATCACCACAATGGTATTTTTAAAGTTGACAGTCCGTCCTTTGTTGTCTGTCAGCCTTCCGTCATCAAGCAACTGCAGCAAAATATTGAACACGTCCGCATGTGCTTTTTCAATTTCATCAAGCAGAATTACCGAATAAGGCTTACGGCGCACGGCTTCAGTTAATTGCCCGCCTTCGTCATAACCGACATATCCCGGAGGCGCACCTACCAAACGTGAAACGGAATGCTTTTCCTGGTATTCGGACATATCAATGCGAGTCATCATATCATCATCATCAAAGAGAAACTCAGCCAGGGCTTTTGCCAGTTCCGTTTTACCCACCCCTGTTGAACCCAGGAAAAGGAACGAACCGATGGGACGATTCTGGTCTTGCATTCCCGCCCTGCTCCTGCGCACGGCATTACTAACAGCTTTGATTGCCTGGTCCTGTCCTACCACACGTTTGTGCAGCTCGTCTTCCAGTTTCAAAAGTTTTTCCCGTTCGGATTCGAGCATTTTGCTCACAGGAATACCGGTCCAGCGGGAAACAATTTCAGCAATATCTTCAGCCGAGACTTCTTCGCGTATCATGGCTTTATCGCCCTGTTGTTTTATCAGGTCTTTGCGTAAAGCATTAATTTTTTCTTCCGCTTCTTTGATTTTGCCGTAACGGATTTCAGCTACAGCACCGTAATCCCCTGCCCTTTCTGCTTTATCTGCTTCAAAACGGAATTCTTCAATGTCTTTTTTTGTTTTCTGGATACCATTGATGATATTGCGTTCCTGTTCCCATGAAGCCCGCATCTGGTTGCGGTTATCCTGCAGGTTGGCAAGTTCTTTGCCAAGTTCGTCCAGTTTCTTTTTATCTTTTTCCCGTTTGATGGCTTCCCGTTCAATCTCAAGTTGTT
>JAQIDD010000314.1 GCA_027858215.1 Candidatus Delongbacteria bacterium
TGGATTTCCAACAGCATCTTAAATCGATTCATAATAAAACTCAATCATCATTATAAAATTCTTTAGACTCGGAATATTTAGTTAATCAAAATGGACACAATTATTGTACTGCTTTTTTAAAGGGTATGGTAATCAACGCAACACCTCCACCGGGAACGTTCTCAACCTGTGCTGAATTATTTCATTACTGGTTTTTTAAACCCCGCCGATTGGTTTTTGTCCATTTTAGGATTCAGAAAATTAATTTTTTATAACTCCCGTTTCGCTTGTTTAAATATCATTTTTAAAAATTAAAAAACAGCAGTAAAATGGATTAAATCCAAGGTAATCTATTGAATTAATTAAATTTGGCTTATAGATTCGCTGTAGTCTCCCATAACTACCTGTAATCATTGATAATAAAACTAGACTTTTTCAAACTCAATATGTATAGTAATTTCAACTACATACATAGAGAGGTGAAAATTGGTAACAGCAGTCGTTAAATCAGTTGAAACACAACCAGTCGGTTTTGCACCAATTTTGCAATGTTATTATGAACGGTGCAGCATTGCAAAAATCATTGATGACAACATCGAGCTTGATCCACGCCGAAAAATCCTTACACATGGCCAAGCGTCTGTGGCTATGGTTACCAGCATCCTGTTTCAGGTTTTACAGCTTTACCGGATCTGTAAATTTGCTACTGAAACAACGGTACTGGATGTTATTTTGCCCGGCATTGCCCCAAAAGAATACTTTGACGATCGCTTGGCAGACACTCTGGATGCCATATTTGACTATGGCATCGGCAATTTGGAAATGCTTATCACTCAGCACATGATTCGGGAGTTTAATATCAAAAATGATATTTGCCATAATGACACAACCAGTGCATCAACTTATGGTAACTGCAATAAAAATAAAACCCCCAACAGTATTGAGATTACCTTCGGCTACAGTAAAAAACATCGACAAGATTTAAAGCAACTGGTCTGGTCTCTATCTGTAAGCTCTGACAGTGCTTTCCCTCTTTTCCAAAAAGCCTATAGCGGTAACACGGCGGATGTTGATACCTATGTTGAACAATGGCAAAATCTGATTGATTTGTTGGGCCATCAAGATTTTTTATATGTGGCAGATTCAAAACTTATCACCAAAGAAAATATGGCCCAAATTCATAACAATGATGGATTTTTCATAGCCCCGGCACCCATGTATGAATCCTATAAAAAAGTGTTACACAATGCCCTTGAAAATCACGACAAAGAGAGCCTTATCCGGTATAAAGACCAATTCAACCGGGGGTTTGAGACACCCATAGCAATTGAGTATGAAGAAGAAACTTACACGTTCCGGATGATCATTTTATATGACCAAAAGGTTGCTGCCAGAAAACGCAACGCCCTCCATGCCCGAGTTGCCAAGACCCAATCGATAATTGAAGAGCTTCAGGGAAAGCTGAACAAATATAAACTAAAAACAAAAACGGCCATTGGACAGCATTGTGATGCTATCCTGAAAAAATACCGCACAGGTAATTTTTTTCAATACACGATCAGCAATGATCCGATCACAACTTACAAAAATAAAAATAAAGGCAGGCCTGCCAAAAATGAAACACCTGAGAAAGTCGTTGTTGTAACAGACAATTTCAGTGTTAAGTTCCAATTCGACCAGGCCGCTTTTGACAAAGAACTTTCTCTATGTGGGTATTACCCTTTAATCACCAATAAACCTGTCGATGCCTTGTCAATTGAAGAAGCCATGTTGGCACACAAAAATCAATACAAATGTGAACATATAAACCGGCGGGCCAAAAGCTCTCTTAATATTGAGCCTATTTATTTGCAAACGCCTGAACGAATTGAGGCCATGCTGTTTTTGTTCAAGATAGCTCTTCAAGTGGTCGTGTTGATCGAACGAACTGGCAGAGCCAATATCAAAAGTAGAGATAAAGGACTGGATAATTTTATGCCCAACAAAAAGGACGTTCGGAATCCAAGCACAGAATACATGCTTGCTGAATTTCAATATATTGTCAGCGGGGAAGTGCCTATCCCGGGGGGTGATGTATCAGGATTTGTATCGGAGTTAAATCCGCTGCAAAAAAATATCCTGCATATTCTGGAAGTCCCCCTTGAATACTACAGCTATGGATACCTCTTCAATACCAGCTGAAGTGGCATAAACTGACAAAAGTGTTGACTCAAGCCTCACCAAAAAATTGAAGTGAGAATAAATAATTATTACCGATTTTCAAAGAGCGAAACGTGAGATCTAACCGGTCATCCGACTTTATAAAAGTATTGACAGGTTTGAAGATTAGAACTATATAATTAGTTGTTTAGCTAATCATAGAAATGGTGGAATTATGGATGATTTTCTTTCAATACTAAAGGCATTGTCTGATAAAAACAGGCTTAGAATTTTTTATGCGCTATTGTCTTATGAAGAGCTTTGTGCCTGCCAGATCACAGAGCTTTTACAGGTGACAGGAGCCACAGCCTCCCGTCACTTAAGCATCATGGTCAATGCAGGCATATTAAAAAATCGAAAAGATGGGCGATGGATTTATTTTCGACTGAATACGGAAGATCTTTCACTTGAACCTGTGATTAACTGGGTAAAGCT
>JAQIDD010000319.1 GCA_027858215.1 Candidatus Delongbacteria bacterium
CATAATGTTTGAGTTCGAGGCCTGCGAAGTATTTAAAACCAAGGATTTTACTTTCGTAAATGACTGTTTTAAATACGAGCGTAACGAAGAAATCAGACATTATGGACAGACACTAAATAGCTTGGCAAATCCAAACCTGATTTGTTAATAACATTTTTTGAAGGCTTACTGAAATTTGGAATCAAACGATTAGTAAATAAATGTAGTACATGGATGACTTTGCAGTTAAAACAACAGACTGCTAGCACACTATTCATAAAGCAAATAACGTTGTCGCATCTCTTTGTATGCATCCAGATCCGCTTGCCAGGTATGGCGAATGCTGTCTTCTGAATGGCCTTTGATAATTTGATGACGCAACACACTATTTCCAGCTAACTTATCAAAAAATGACGGCGATTTAAAAAATGTCACACCCTCCGGAAAAAATTCATATAATGCGAGCAAAAACTCCAGTTGGATTTGTCCTGCTTTAAATTGAAACACCTCCGAATCCTCCCGTAAATCAAATCCATAACAGGTTTTATTTTTATGTTTAGGATATGTTGAGCCTGGATTTGCATGGGGTGTAAAGTGAAAACTAGCCTTTCCTTCCAGGGCGGGATGTCCACACACCTGAAATTGCATATCCGTTCCCCGCCCGACACTCAGGGTGGTAGCTTCCAGTAAACACAAGCTAGGGTATAACCTGATGCTTCTTTGGTTTGGCAAATTCGGAGACGGAGAAACAGGCACATCATATTGCATGCTATGAGCGTAATTTTCACAACCAACCCAGGACAGATCACATAACAGATCATTATTCAACCATCCCTCTCCATTGATCATACGGGCGTATTCAGCTATTGTCATTCCATGAGCAATGGGAACCGGATGCATGCCGACAAAAGAGGCATATTCGGGATTTAATACCGGACCATCATTCACATCGGCGTTGGGATTCGGCCTGTCAAGAACCATCAATGGAAGGTTTGCTTCGGCACATGCCTCCATCACATAATGTAAGGTGGATATATAAGTATAAAACCGCACTCCTACATCCTGGATATCAAATATCATCATATCCAAATCAGATAAATATATACTTTCCGGCTTTTTATTTTTCCCATACAATGAAATTACCGGCAAATTGGTAGCTGTATCAGTTTCATTCTCTACAATTTCTCCGGCATCAGCCACACCACGAAAACCATGCTCCGGTGCAAAAATTCTTTTCACATCAACACCTCTTGACAACAAGCTGTCAACCAGATGTACATCATTAATCCTGGATGTATGATTGGCTACCACGCCCACTGATTTTCCTTTCAACACGGAAAAATAGGCTTCAGTTCTTTCGGCACCACAAACGATTTGTTTATCTGCATGTTCAGAAAACACGTCCTGCTTTTCATTTATTTCATTATCCACACCGCCATGACATGAAACACATAGCACTAAAATCACGAACACCAACATATTTTTAAACATATCCTTTAAGTTTATACACGAGCATACCATTGGTTTCAAGCAACAATATTTTCCATCTGTTTAACGCTTCCGGGCGGGGTAATAATAAATATTCCACATGGTATTTCCGTTTGCCTGTAAACCTGTCTGTGCTGTACAAATCAGGGTTAAACCCCTGTTTACGAAAACAAGCAGAAGCCCTGCGTAAATGGTAGCCGCTGGTAATCAGTAAATATGTGCTGTCTGATGTTTCAGGTGTAAGTACCCGTGCTGATTCAATGGCATTTTCTGCTGTATTGCGTGATTTTATTTCATAAGCCACATCAGTAGCAGGGATACCTGACCGAACAAGAAATCCATACAAAATACGGGCTTCCTGAAAATCCGGGTGCCGCAATTCTCCTGAACCACCTGAAATAAAAATGTGTTTGATGATGCCTTTGTGATACAAATCCATGGTTTGTAAAAGACGGTCACTGCTCCGGTTGAAATTTATCCTGTTGTAGGTCTCATCATACGTACACATACCAGTGAGCAGAATGCCCACATCGTAAGGAGCATTCAACTCATATTGCTGAACGGCAGGGATTTCCCACATCCGCATACATTCATCTGCAACAAATGTATTAGTAAAAAATAAAAACATCACACCTGTGATTATCCACAACCGTTTTCTGTGCCTGGCATTTTTCATCAAAAGTGCTGCAATAATCAGGATGGCAATCCACAACACAGGTGAAAACACATGGCGTAATATTTTCGACAACACAAAATACATCATCAACGAATCATGAGTTTTGTACAAACATAAAATTTTTCTACATTTATCGTTTAATTTTTAAGTGAAATAATTAAATAAACAGATAATATGAAAGAAAATGCACTAAACCCCAATCCCCTGGTAAGGTTTTTGGACAAAACCGCCGACCAGTTTACTCGTGAAGAAAATATTAATTTTATTGAAGCTCATGAAATTGAAATGCTCAATTTTCACTATGTGGCAGAAGATGGCAAATTAAAAACACTGAATTTCAACATCAACGGGAAAGAACACCTGGAAACTGTTCTCTCCACAGGCGAACGCGTTGACGGAAGCAGTTTGTTTTCCTATATTGATGCCGGCTCCAGTGACTTGTATGTCGTGCCCAGATACAAAACTGCCTTTGTCAATCCTTTTGAAGAAATCCCCACCCTGGATATACTTTGTTCCTATTACAATTCAGAAGGAAAACCACTCGAAAGTGCCCCTGAATACCTTATTCGCAAAGCACATACTGAATTTAAAAAGTCCACTGGCATGAATTTCCGGGCGCTTGGCGAACTTGAATATTATGTCATGACTGAACGTGATGAATGTGAAATGTATCCCACACCCGACCAAAAAGGATACCATGCATCCGATCCTTTTGCTAAATTTGAAGCGTTCAGACGTGAAGCTATGCACCTGATTGCACAGGCAGGTGGTCAGATTAAATACGGCCATTCCGAAGTCGGAAATTTCCATACCGATGACATGTATTACGAACAACAGGAAATTGAGTTTTTACCTTGCATGGCCGAAGATGCTGCAGACCAGATGGTCATAGCCAAATGGATACTTCGCAAATTATCGTATGAATATGGTTTTACAGTGTCATTGGCACCCAAAATTACCGTTGGAAAAGCCGGCAGCGGCCTCCACATACACATGATGCTTGAAAAAGACGGAAAAAACATGATGGTCAAAGATGGTTCTCTCAGCGACGAAGCCAAACGCATGATTGCGGGAATTCTCGAATCTGCCAGTGCACTTACCGCCTTTGGAAACACCATCCCGACATCTTACCTGCGGCTTGTGCCTCATCAGGAAGCACCTACTAATATTTGCTGGGGTGACAGGAACCGGTCCGTACTTGTCAGGGTTCCACTTGGCTGGCTCGCTGATGTCAATATGGTGGATGATGCCAATCCACAACAAAAAGAAAAACCCAAAAAACACATGGGACAACAAACTGTCGAAATACGCAGTGGTGACGGCTCCGCAGATATCTACGCATACATTGCCGGTCTTATTGTCGCTGCAAAACATGGCCTTGAAAAAGATAATGCCCTTGATGTTGCCGAAAAATTGTATGTGGATGTCAACATCTTTGAAGATGAGCATAAAGACAAGCTTGAACAACTCAAAGGCCTGCCGGATTCATGTTATGAATCGGCCGAAGAACTTGAAAAGATGCGTCACATTTTCGAAGCCAATCATGTTTTCCCCAAGGGCATGATTGATGCTGTCATTAAAAAACTTAAATCTTTTGATGACAAAAATCTCAGTGAAGAATTATATGGTAAGCATGATGAAATTGCCAAACTTGTTGAAAGTTATTTGCATTGTATGTAGGTATAAATACTGCACAACATTGAAATAAGACACCAAAAAACCTTCACTTGCGAACCAGGTGAAGGTTTTTTAGAATTTTTATGTTGCAAATATAATCCTTTGCTCTAAACGTTTTTTACGTAGCTGATTTTGCAGCCTTGTACATAGATTTTACTTCATCAAGTGTGAAGTTTGTAAATTTGAGACCGGCTACAAACTCAAAGGCCTGCC
>JAQIDD010000356.1 GCA_027858215.1 Candidatus Delongbacteria bacterium
CTGCATTTACACTTTTTGGCATAATTTTAATTTTTGTTGTTCAGCGTCCTCCTAATGAAGAATCTTTCAGCTAAACAAGGTTAAAACTCTGTTACTTTTCAAAGAAAACATAGGTCTTATTTCATGGCAAGCTGACGTTTGATGTTTTTCTCGTCAACTTTTTTCACTGTTGTAAAGTGCCCAAGTTTGCGTTTGCGTTTTTTTGACTTTTTAGTCAAAATATGGCTTTTATAGGCATGTTTTCTTTTGATTTTTCCAGTTCCGGTGATTTGAAATCTCTTTTTAGCACCGGAATTTGTTTTCATTTTTGGCATATACCATTTATTTTTAGTTAATCAACAATTAATTCTTTTTCGATGTTTTAGGTGACAAAAGCATAATCATGCGCTTCCCTTCGAGTTTGGGTAATTGATCCACTTTGGCTACATCTTCAAGGTCTTGCGCTAGTTTCAGCAATAGTATTTCACCTTTTTCTTTAAACAGAATAGTACGTCCTTTGAAAAATACGAAAGCTTTTACTTTGGCACCATCTTTCAGAAATTTTTCAGCGTGTTTTAATTTGAAATTATAATCATGATCGTATGTGTTAGGGGTAAACCTGACCTCTTTTTGTACCATTTTAACCGTGTTGGCTTTCATTTGTTTTTGTTTTTTCTTTTGCTGGTACAATAATTTTTGATAATCTGCGGCATTGCACACTGGTGGATTTGCTTTGGGTGAAATTTCAACCAGATCCAATCCCATGTTGTTTGCAAACTTCATGGCTTCTCGGGTATCATAAACACCAGGGTCATCGATGTTTTCACCAACAAGACGTACTGCATCTACGCGGATTTCTTCATTTATCCGGTAAGATGGTTCATGTTTTCTTTTTCCTCTTTTCTTTCTTATGACTAGGTCCTCCTTTTATTTTGGTTAATTATACTTTATTTCATTTTCTACTTCTTTGTTGACCGTATTTGCAAATGCTTCGATCGACATGCTTCCCTGATCTCCCTGGCCTTGTTTCCTTACTGAAACAGTGTTTGATGACACTTCTTTTTCGCCGACAATCAGTAAAAACGGGATGCGTTTCAATTCATTGTCACGTATCTTTCTGCCAATCTTTTCATTGCGATCATCAATCAGGCTGCGAATATCGTAATTTTTTAATACATTAGAAAGTTTTTGTGCATAATCATTAAATTTATCACTGATTGGCAGTATAACAGCCTGATCCGGAGTGATCCAAAGCGGAAATTTACCTGCCGTATGTTCAATCATGACGGCAATGAATCGTTCCATAGAACCAAAAATGGCACGATGTATCATTATAGGCTGGTGCAATTTATTGTCACTGCCTTTGTATTCCAGCTCGAAACGTTCGGGCAGGTTGTAATCAATCTGGATTGTCCCGAGTTGCCATGCCCTGCCCAGTGCATCTTTTACAATAAAATCCAATTTAGGCCCATAAAATGCAGCTTCTCCGGGTTCAACCGTTGCGTCCATTCCTTTTTCTTCTACCGCTTCAAGAATGGCCTTTTCTGCCTTATCCCAGTTTTCATCCGTACCGATGTATTTTTCATGATTGTCCGGATCGCGGAGGGAAATCTGGGTACTGAAATCTTTAAAATCAAAAACCTTGAAGACATAAAATACCAGGTCAATGATGGCTTTGAACTCATCTTTGAGCTGATCGGGACGACAAAACACGTGGGCATCATCCTGTGTGAAACTGCGTACTCTGGTAAGGCCATGTAGCTCTCCATGTTGTTCGTACCTGTACACGGTACCAAATTCGGCCATGCGTACCGGCAGGTCTTTGTAAGAGTATGGTTTGAATTTATACATTTCTACGTGGTGCGGGCAATTCATGGGTTTAAGCATAAATTCTTCACCTTCTTGTGGTGTGCTGATCGGCCTGAACGAATCTTCAGCGTATTTGTAATAATGGCCGGAGGTTTTGTACAAATCAACATTGCCGATGTGCGGAGACATCACCATTTCATAGCCGCGCCTGCGTAATTCTTTTGTCAGAAAATCTTCAAGGCGTAATCGCAGGTCTGCTCCCTTAGGAAGCCATAAAGGTAACCCCATTCCAACTTTTGGTGAGAATGTGAACAACTCAAGTTCTCTCCCCAGCTTCCTGTGGTCACGGAGTTTTGCCTGTTCCAGGATTTCAAGGTACTCGGCCAGTATCTTTTGTTTCGGAAAACTGATGCCGTAAATTCTGGTCAATTGTTTGTTTTTTTCATCTCCACGCCAGTAAGCACCAGCTACGTTGAGTAATTTTACTGCTTTGATAAAACCGGTGTGGGGCAGGTGAGGGCCGCGGCACAGATCAGTGAAACTACCGTGGGAATAAAACGTAATGTTTCCGTCTTCAAGTTCAATGATGAGCTCAATTTTATATTGATCCTGTTTTTTTTCGTAATACTCCAGTGCTTCTTTTTTACTGATTTCTTTTCGTATGAATGGGGTTTTTTGCCTGGCCAGTTCAATCATGGTTTTTTCAATCTTCGGAAAATCATTTTCAGAGATGACAGTGCCCTCCGGTAAATC
>JAQIDD010000359.1 GCA_027858215.1 Candidatus Delongbacteria bacterium
GATAATGTCTTTACCGATTGGTTTGCCAAATTTATCCTGATTTCCATAACAATCCAGCCAGTCATCCTGCAACTGAAACCCCATTCCCAAAGCAATACCCAGGTTATACAAATTTTTAACATCTGAATCCGGTGCCATAGCCATCAAGCCGCCAATACTTAGGCTTACAGCAATGAGTGATGCTGTTTTCAATTTTATCATTTTTAAATAATCACTTTCAGCGATGTTCTTTTGTGATTCAAAATCCATATCATATTGTTGTCCTTCACATACATCCAGAGCAGCCCGGGTAAATGCTTTTGTGACGCTGTTTTGATTACATGGAGCATCACTGATAAGATCGGTTGCAATAATCGACATAGCATCTCCGGACAACAATGCAACGTTGGTATTCCATCTGGCCTGTACGGTAGGTTTACCCCTGCGCATAGCGGATTTATCCATGATGTCATCATGGAGTAAAGTAAAATTGTGAAACACTTCAATTCCGGTGGCAGGTTTTAAGGCTTTATTGATATCACTGCGATATAATTCATATGCCATGAATACCAATACCGGCCTCAATCTTTTTCCTCCTGCAGCAAGGCTATAAGCAACCGGTTTATAAAGGTTCTCCGGTTGATGATCAAAATGCATTTCTTGCATTGATGCTTCAACCAGTTTTTGCAATGTATTTATATCAGTCATCCGGGATCAATGTTCAAATTCAAACAAGCCTTCTTCAATGATGTTATTAAGTCCTTTTTTAAGGCTGATCAAGTCTCTGTCCAACACCTCTTTCATCATGGTATTGTCAGGGCAACGCCGTTGCATATCCCCTTCTTTCAGTGGAGGCAGATATACAAATTTAGATTTTGATCCGGTCTGTTCAATGATAAGTTTAGCTAAATCTTCAATGCGTGTTTCCACTGACTGGCCTATGTTAATAACATCATTGATAAAGAGGTTATCGTAGGCTATTTTCACACATGCATCCACATTATCATCAATATAACAAAACGTTCTGGTTTGGTTCCCATCACCATAAATGGTAATGTCTTTATTTTGCATGGCCATTTTCAGAAACCTGGTAATGACAAAATCTTTGGTCTGCATGGGACCATAGGTGTTAAAAAAACGGAATATGGTATATTCCATCCCGAATTCCTTGTTAAAGGATTTCAGATATGCCTCTCCAAGGTTTTTTACGATAGCATAGGGTAGCCTTGAATTTAAAGGGGTTGTATAAACGTTTTGTGGGATTTCGACGGGCTCACCGTACACTTCAGATGAAGACGCATAAAAAATCCGTTTAACACCAATGTTTTTGGAAATTGTCAATATGTTTTCGATGCCTTTTACGTCGTTTAATACTTCTATTGGATGGTTTTGAGTCCTCGAAACACCAACAACTGCCGCATAATGAAAAACAAAATCGACATTATATGCCAGCATTATTTCCAGCATGTCCCGGTAATTATTTACATCGCATTTAATAAACCTGAAATTATCCAACTTACCAGGAAGTTTATCAATATGCCCTGTACTCAGATCATCTACTACAACCACAAAATTATCTTTGTCCTGAATAAGTTTCTTAGCAGTAGCACTTCCAATGAAACCAGCACCACCGGTAAGCAGAATTTTGCGGGAATATTTTTTCAGTTTTTTCATAAGGCTGAAAGAGGCAATAATAAAGGCATAAAGTTACAAAAATAAATTTACCCAATATCAGAATGCGTAAATAATATTATGGTCAGCAGTAGTGATTCATTGTAATTGCCGGAAATCCCGGTATGATTTGAGCAAATTGATCACACTGATAGCAAGGAGTTTGTTTTCCTGCAAAAGGTTGATAAATAACACACTTGCTTTAGTACTGTCTTTTTTCTTTTTAATCCGTTTAAGCTGATCTTTTTTGAGTTTGGCAATGACATCAGTTAAATAATCAAGTTGTTCTTTCACATGCTCAACTGCTTCAAACTGTCCTTTCATTATCATTTCACGAGCCGCTTCATGAATGGGGCGATATGCTTGCACAAGTTTTTGTAAATCTTTAATCTGATCTTTTGATAATTCTTTGTGTTTGTTTTCAACATGGGTCAGCGATGGATTACCGATGTAGGATAAACTGTGGGATGCCTCTCTGAGATAATCCAATACCTGAACATAATGTACACTGGAGCTCACTTCTTCTTCATCCAATTTCTGTATGGTCTTATACAATTCATCCTTTAGGTTTTTGCTTTCTTTGCTAATTTTTTCAATGCGTTTCGTGTTTTTCTTCAGCGTTTTTCTGTCATACGCCATCAAAGCCCTCATGTTTACTTTGTAAGTATCCAGCATGTCCGACAGGTTAAAACTCACATTGTCGCGGCAGGTTTCTACAAAAGTACGCTCCCCTTTGTAAATTGCAGCTTTTTTTGCAGCTTCCGTATCTTTGACTTTTTGTTTTTTGAATGTTTTGTATATCAGGTATGCAGCAAGTAAAGAAATGATAATCACAGCAACAAACCCACCAAAATGCAAAATAACAACGATAATAATAGCCACAGTAAATGCAGAAAATGCAGTAATAAACCAACCTAAAATAACAGACAATACGCCCGTAATGCGGTAAACAGCACTTTCTCTGCCCCAGGCTCGGTCTGAAAGGGAAGTTCCCATGGCCACCATAAACGTAACGTAGGTTGTTGACAATGGCAACTTAAGCGATGTGCCAATGGCAATCAAGATACTGGCTACCAACAAATTGACAGAAGCCCTCAACATATCAAATGCCGGTTTTTGATCCGGAGGTAGTTTTTCCGTTTCAGGATCCGGTTCAAATTGTCTGTCGATTGTTTTTTGCAAAATTGATGGTAAAATTTTATGATTTAACTTTGACATCCGGATACTGCCACCAACAAGCATCCTTGCCACACCGGATGCCCCGAACCTTTCTTCCCCTTCATCTTGTCTTGATAGGTTTACAGAGGTTTTTACCACATTCCTTGCTTTTTTCGACAACCAGAGAGTAATGGCCATGATGATACCTGCTATGACCAGCATATAGGTTTTTGCTTCTACTGGTTGTGATAAGCGAGTCATTAAGAATGATGAGGCATCTTCTGCCCCGGAATTTGTAAAATGCACATACGAATCAAACCCGGCTAAGGGTACACCGATAAAGTTCACAAGGTCGTTGCTGGCAAAAGCCATAGCAAGTGCCATTGTACCAATCAGCACAACCATACGTAATATGTTAATTTTGAACAAAGCATACAGTATTTGTATCACGATTGTCCAGAATGCAAAGCTTGCGCCAATGATTAACATGCTGTGGTTTGTGATCCAGGCTTTTACATCTTCAGTCATAAAAGAAGCACTTTTCACGCCTTTGATCAGCATAAAATATGTAATGGCAGTGATAGCAATGCCTCCAAACAAAGACCCAAAATATTTCATTCTGCTTTTATACCTGAAAGAAAATAACAGGCGTGACAGATATTGCACAATGGCTCCAATCGAAAAGGCCACCACAACGGACAATAATATTCCCATGACAATGGCAAAAGCCTTGGAGGTATTAATGTATTCAGCCAGTGGCAATGAATCAGGGTTGGTGTTTATTTTTATGAGAGACATCCCTACGGCTGCACCGAGCAATTCAAACACGATCGAAACTGTTGTGGAGGTAGGCAGCCCCAATGAATTGAAAGTATCCAGCAGCATAATGTCAGTAAGCATCACGGCCAGGAAGATGAACATGATTTCATCAAAATAAAAATGTTCAGGATGAAAAATGCCTTTTCTTGCTATTTCCATCATGCCACCTGAAAACACTGCACCAATAATAATTCCGACAGCAGTTAACATCATTAATGTATTCAGGTTTGCAGCTTTTGCCCCGATTGCAGAATTGAGAAAATTGACGGCATCATTGCTTACTCCCACTATTAAATCAGTGATTGCCAGAGCAAACAACACAATAACAACTATCAGATAAAAGTCCATTTATGCGTAGAATTGATACATAACAAACATAAAAATCAAATGCATTCTCAATGTTACATGAATGTTAAGTTTTGTGTTTTTTTTGAGGCCATTGAGCACTATCCTTTCAACGCATCGGCACCGCTGGTAATTTCAAGCAATTCGTTTGTGATGGCTGTCTGCCGTGCTTTGTTATATTGCAGGGTAATTTCTTCAAGCAACTCAGTGGCATTGTCGGTAGCCTGATGCATGGCTGTCATCCTTGCTCCGTGTTCTGCAGCAGCCGAATCCAGCAGGTCTTTGAACAATTGTGTCCTCAGTGATTTCGGAATCAATTCTTTGGTAATGGCATCCTTATCCGGTTCAAAGATATAATCATAGGTTTCGTCATCTTCTTCTTCAGATTCCAGGACCATAGGAAGGTATTGTTCGGTTTTAACCTCTTGGGTAACGGTATTAATGAAACTGTTATAAACGGTAAAAATTTTATCGTATGTACTCTCAGCAAACCATGACATAAATTGGTCAGCAAATCCGGATACCGAATCAAAACTGAGGTCATCAAAAATATCTGTTTCTGACCGAACGATTTTATATGGCTGCTTTTTCATCATGTCATTGGCTTTTTTACCAATAGTAAACACTTCAACCTCTGTTTCTGCATAGTTCTCCTTCATAAAAGTTAGTGATTGTTTAACCACCTTAGAATTGAAACTTCCACACAAGCCTTTGTTGGAGGTAATTATCACCATAAGCACTTTTTTTACCGGCCTTTCATTGATGTAAATAAAATCCTTATCACCGGACATGCTATTGCTGACGTGAGATAATATCTGCTGCAATTTTTCTGCATATGGCCTGAGCTGCTCAACGCGATTCTGAGCCTTACGCAATTTGGCAGCAGAAACCATTTTCATGGCACTTGTAATCTGCCGTGTGGATTTTACAGATTTAATGCGGGATCGTATGTCCTTTAAATTGGCCATAAACAGTGTTATTCTTTTTCAAATTTAGCAGACACCTCTTTAGCGGCTGCCGTAAGCTTTTCTTTTATTTCATCGGTAATTTTCCCTTCAGACAGTTCTTTCAGCGCATCTTTATGTTTTGTATTAACGTATTCGAGGTATTCTTTTTCAAAATCGGAAATTTTATCTTCGGGGATATTTTTGAACAATTTATTGACACCACAAAAGATAATGGCAATCTGATCAGCCAGTTTTACGGGTTTATGTTCTTTCTGAATCAGCATCTGCACATTTTTAAGTCCTGCATCAATAGTTGACAGGGTAGATTTATCCAAATCCGAGCCAAATTTAGCAAATGCTTCCAGCTCCCTGAATTGTGCTTGTGCAGTTTTAAGCGGTGAAGCAATTTTTTTCATGGACTTAACCTGAGCATTTCCTCCAACGCGTGAGACAGAAATCCCGACATTAATGGCAGGACGAACACCAGAGTTAAACAAATCAGAATCGAGGAATATTTGTCCATCGGTAATAGAGATCACGTTTGTTGGAATGTAAGCAGACACATCCCCTGCCTGAGTTTCGATTATAGGTAAGGCTGTAAGTGATCCACCGCCTTTTATTTTACCCTGAAGTGGTTCAGGCACATCGTTCATTTTCTTAGCCACATCATCGGCTTCAATGATTTTGGCAGCCCTTTCGAGGAGGCGGGAGTGCAGATAAAACACATCTCCCGGATAGGCTTCACGTCCCGGTGGTCTTCTCAACAGCAGTGAAACTTCACGATAGGAAACAGCCTGTTTGGAAAGGTCATCATAAATAATGAGTGCTGAACGTCCTGTATCTCTGTAATATTCACCAATAGCAGCGCCGGCATAAGGGGCATAAAACTGCAATGCTGCCGGGTCAGAAGCGGTTGCCGACACAATACAGGTATAATCCATGGCCCCGAATTTCTCCAGTGTGGCGGCAATCCCTGCAACAGTAGAACCTTTTTGTCCTATGGCAACATAAATACAATAAACAGGTTCTCCTTTTTCGTAATTTTCACGTTGGTTGATGATGGTATCAACGGCGATTGATGTTTTTCCCGTTTGTCTGTCACCAATGATAAGCTCACGCTGGCCTCTGCCGATTGGGATCATTGAGTCAATGGCCTTGATTCCGGTTTGTAATGGTTCGTTTACAGGTTGCCTGTAAATCACCTCAGGAGCCTTGCGTTCCAGCGGAAGTTCAATGCTTTCACCTTCAATCTTTCCTTTCCCGTCAATGGGTTCACCCAGGGTATTTACAATCCTGCCCATCATATTGTCATTGACCTTGATGGACGATATAAGTTTTGTGCGTTTTACAGTATCGCCTTCTTTGACGCCTTCTGACTTTCCCAGCAAAACGGCACCTATGTTATCGTCCTCAATGTTCAGAACAATGCCTTTAATGCCATTTTCAAATTCAATCAATTCATTTGACTGTACTTTGTTCAATCCATAAATACGGGCAATACCATCGCCAACTTCAAGAACAGTCCCGGTTTCTTCAAGTTCAACACTTGTATCAAAACTACTGAGTTGTTTTTTCAGTATTTTGGAAACTTCTGCCGGATTAATGTCTGCCATATCTTTACTGTGTTAATTATCAATAATTACTACTTGTCCGTTAATTGTTGTTTTATTTTTGCCAGTTGAGTTTTCAAACTGGCGTCATACATAAATTCTTCTGTTTTCAGAATAAAACCCCCAATAATATTTTCATCAATACTTTCTTCCATTTCAATGCTGTTGGCATCCAGAGCATGTTTTACAGCATCGCTGATTTTCTGTTTGACGTTGTCATCAAGCTCATGAGCCAGGCACAGTTTCAGACTATGAATGTTTTCATGTTGTTTAAACAATTTCTCAACATGCCTGCATATTGCGGGGATATGATTTTCCCTGTCATTATTAATAATGAGCTGGATAAAATCCATTGTCAATGCACTGAATGCATCTGAGAATATTTTTTCAATGGTTTGAATTTTGTGTGAATCTTTGATAACGGTATTGTTCAGGTATTCTGAAAGCCTAGAATTTTGAACCAAAACCTTGCTTAAGGTTTTCATTTCACCACGAAACCGATCATGCTCATTCTTTTCAAGAGCAAGTTCAAATGCAGCTTTCGCATACCTTGTCGCTATTTTACTTTGATTCATACCACTAATTTAGTTTCACATCATCAAGCAACTTGTCAACAAGCTTGCTGTGTTTTTCTTTGTTTTCCAATTCTTGTTTCAGGATTTTTTCTGCGATATCCACACTCAACTCTGATACCTGATTTTTAATCTCACGAATGGCTTCTTGTTTCTGTTTTTCAATGTCATCCTTAGCTTCGGATTTCATTTTATTCACCACATTCTGAGTTTCTTCTTTGGCATCAGAAATCATTTGTTCACGCATTGATTTTGCCTCATCGAGGATGTTATCTTTTTCTTTGCGCGATGCTTCAATCATAGCCTTTTGTTTTTCGTCAAGCTGTTCAAGTTCCTGACGAGCCTCATCGGCATCATCGAGTGCTTTCTGGATG
>JAQIDD010000363.1 GCA_027858215.1 Candidatus Delongbacteria bacterium
ATTTAAACTTGTATTATGCATATCTCCTTTCCGGAAAGTCATTTTATTATCATTATCCTTAATTTTTTTACCCTTTGCCAGGCTTATCATACCGGAAGAGATATCAATACCAAGATAAGAGGAAACTTTATCCATCAAAACTTCTCCCATAATACCGGTTCCACAACCGAGGTCTATTACCTGAGCATTGGCTTCTACCGCTTCTTTCATAAATTCAAGACAGGATATGTATGAGGGACTGTTTTTATTGAGAGCCCTTTTTTCGTATCGATACGCTTTTTTATCCCAGAACCTCTGGCTGTACTGATTATTTCGGCTCATTGTATCCCCGGTTAAAACCTGTGAATTTTTTTACCATCACTTTCATCACATTCACCCCCTTTATGGCAGGGGTATTGTAAGTAAAACTCCGTCCTGTGTATTGTTTCATCACTTCATTCATGCCTTTTACTTTTTCTTCTTGATCCGAAAGGAATTCCAGTTTCCCAAATGCCAGTACAGACCTGAATTTCATCGAATATGAACACGCAACCTTTTCATGCCGGATGTTCATTGCTTCATCCACATAAAAAGAAACACAAACCTGGTTGTTGTTCTTGAGTACATCTAGCTTCTTCCCTTCTGGAGCGCTGTGTAAATAAATCACACCATCGTTATACCCAAAATTCATGGGAATGGCATAGGGTTTATCACCGTCACACATTGAAAGTGTACACACTGTTGCTTTACGTATGATTTCTTCAATAGCAGCCGGATCTTCAATCAAAAATTTCTTCATTTCATAAGATTTATGCTGCCTAAAAATAATAAAAATTAGCAACAATTCGAAATACGTATTCACTTTTTTGTTTTATTCAAAGTTTACAATTGACAATAAACTGGATAAAATAGCAGAAGAAAGATGAGATTTATAAGGAAAGCCATGTTTTTCGGATGGCTTTTGTATTTGCTGTGCCGCCTTTAATCACTGATTAATGTCTTGAAAAGCATTTGCCTGCTTACAATTTTATTGCTAATTTGCACTCTGATATTTTTTACATTTAGACTTAATGGAAGGCAATTTTGCATCAACATATTTGTTACCTATCGTTATTGGGATAATAATGATAAACATGGGACTTTCCCTTGATATCAGGGATTTTAAGGAAATCATTAAAAACCCGAAACAAATAGTAATAGGGCTGATCTCCCAGATGATACTTTTACCCCTGATTGCGTTTGGTATTGCAAATATATCAGGCTTGTCGCCAGAATTAAAGGTTGGGATAATGATCATCGCTGCATGTCCGGGAGGGGCAGTGTCAAATCTGATTACCTATTGGTTAAAAGGAAGCGTTCCCCTGTGTATTTCATTGACAACGGTAAATTCCTTCCTTATTTTAATAACTATGCCGGCCATCGTGTATTTTTCGTTGTATTTTTTTACGGGAGATGCAGGCATAATTTCTACGCCAGTGACGTCAATGATAATCAAGATCTTTTTTATGATTTTGATACCAGTGGGAATCGGGATGTATGCAAGGTATAAAAACAAACCAGGCGCACAAAAGCTCGAATTATACATGAAATACCTAACCACATTGTTACTAGCTGTGGTTTACAGCTTTGTGATCTTCGAAAAAAAGGATGGGGAGATGACAAAACTAAGTGAATATATGGAAATTGCTCCCTGGGTATTTGCGATGAATGTATTGGGTATGGCTGCTGGTTTTTTGATGGGCAGGTGGAATGGGTTAAACATCAAAAAACAGATTACTCTATCCGTGGAAGTGGGGATTCAAAATTCCGCACTGGCCATTACCATTGCAGGTAGTGAGGCTTTTCTCGGCAACCATGAAATGGCATTGCCTGCAGTAGTGTATGGTGCTTTTACTTTTTTTAATGCAGTTATTTTTGGAATAATCATCAAAAAGATAAATCCCGGAAAAAGCACATAATTCCCATTGCATTTTCAGGATACATGTGCAAGCTTGTTGGCTTAAAAGCAATTCTTATTTTTGTAAAAACATGTGTTATGGCGTTATCAATAAAAAACAAAGACATTGACAAATTTATTCTGATAGGTGATAAAGTATTAGTCAAACCTACCGCAACCACTAAAAAGACAAATTCAGGCTTATACCTTCCGCCGGGTATTCAGGAAAAAGAATCCACCCACAGTGCCTACATTATAAAAACAGGTCCCGGATATCCCATCCCGGCGATGCAGGAAGAGGATGAGATATGGAAACAACAGGAAAATGTAAAATATGTGCCTTTGCAGGCTCAACCCGGAGATTTAGCCATTTACCTCCAAAAAAGTGGTTTTGAAATTGAATTCAACGATGAAAAATACATTATTCTGCCACACAGCGCTATTTTGATGCTGATCAGAGACAAAGGCTTATTTGAATAGTTAGCATGGAAATAATCAAATTAAGTAAGCACAATCATTCCTCATCCAGTATCCTGACCTCCACACGGCGGTTTTTCTGACGGCCTTCTGCTGTCTCATTACTTGCAATTGGCTGGGTTTCACCATACCCTTTTGCATCAATTCTGTCACCGTCAATGCCGCGTTGCACCAACCAGTTTCTTACGGCTTCTGCACGACGTTGAGATAAGCTCATATTACTTTCATCACTGCCAACTTTATCTGTATGACCGGCAATTTCCACGCGTATATCAGGTTTGAGTTCAAGGTATTCTTTCAGTTCATTCAACTGGTCACTGGATTTATGGCGTATGGTTGCTTTCCCTGTGTCAAAATATACGTTGTTAAGCGTAAATATTTTTGGCGGATCGAATTTGATGGTAAGCTCAAACGTTCCATAGGTCTGGTTGGGTTGCAGTTTGGGAATTTCCATTTCCTGGTAATCCTGCTCCATGCCTACACCTTTTATTTTAATTTGGTATTTATCAGGGCCGGGTAGTTGTATGCTAAACTCACCTGATGCATCACTGATGCCTTTGTAAGTTTTCCCGGTATTTTGGCTTTCAAACAGGATTTGTTCCCCTTCCCTGGCTTCATTGTTGAAATTACTCACATCTGTTTTTATGGTTACCATCTTTTGATCCTGGGCAAATCCGCAAAAACTAATTAACAATACAAATACGAAAGCTATATTTTTCATGGTAGTAAATTTTATTCTTATTATGATTCAAATTTTGTGCCACTATACGAAATGCCGCTAATCTTGCTTGTTGATATTTCCTGTTTGGCTGATTTGCACCTGTTAATAACCTCTGCAGCCATTAATGTGCCGAACAAGGCCGGGATGATTGAAATGGATCCGGCATTGGAACGCTTGTTTTTGCCATGTTCCTGTATCACTTTTGATTTATCGATTTCTTCAGGTGAAAATACCACCGAAAATCCTTCGTAGATGCCAATTTTGTGCAGACGCTTTCGCAACATTCTTCCCAGCGTGCAATTGTAGGATTTACTGATATCCGAAATACGAACACAGGAAGGATCGGATTTTCCGGCAGAACCCAGTGAAGAAATCAATGGTGTCTGAGTATCCAGACAGGTTTTTATATGGGTGATTTTTGGTGACAGGGTGTCAATGCAGTCAAGCACAACATCAAAAGTAGTAAAAGAGGGCAGGGCAGAGATCGTTTTGTCATCCACAAATATATCGTATGTGTTGACAATCAGATCAGGGTTGATGTCCTTAAGCCGCTCAGCCATAACATCCGTTTTTTTCCTGTTCACGGTTGAATGAAGCGCTATAGCCTGCCGGTTGATATTTGACTCAGTGATTGTATCGCTATCAACCAGGCTGATGTTACCAATGCCTGAACGTACCAAATGTTCTGAAGCCCACGAGCCAACGCCCCCCAGTCCGATGATTAGCACATGCGTGTGTTGTAATTTACAAAGCTGTGTGTTTCCCAGTAACAGGCGGGTTCTATATTGCCAGTCAGTATGCATTGTGATGTATGGTTTTGAAATTTTGATTGATTTGGGTTACCATATCATCAAAAGCAATGCCTTTAATGTAGGCTGCCCGTTCATATATTTTTCTGATGCTGATGTTGCTTTCATCGGTTTCGAGGAAAAGCAGGTTGGCAGGCGTGTTTTTAAAAACCGTTTCGTGGGTTTCGATGCCACGCATTAACAAAGCACCGTAAGACAGGTAAATCCCATGATCTGTGCATGCTTTCATGGTTTGCATGTTACCCCTGAAACCATGTATTATCCATGACTGACGGGGTTGGTGTTTTTTATGCAGGGCTATAATATCGGGATAGGTTTTAACGGCATGTATGATTAAGGGTTTTTTCAGATCCTCACTGATTTTAATTTGTGCTTCAAATACTTCACGTTGTTTGTCAAAACTGCAGGAGGAACTTTTGTCAAGCCCGCATTCTCCAATGGCAAATGCTTTGTGTGCTTTGGGACGCAACTCATCTGTCAGGGTATTGGTGACTGCTTTTTCAGCGTGCCATGGATGTATGCCAACAGAGAAAAACTCGGTTTCCGGAATGTAGCTTTTGTGAAAAAAACTTTTCAATTCCAGGTATTCATTGTTTCCTGATGAACTATGTGTATGTATGTCAATTATTTTCATGTTTGCCGAACATTTTACCCTGGTAAAGATGTTGAGAATGCATGTATGTTTTTAACTGGTCAACAAACTCAAAATTTTTCAAGCCGTTCCAGTCAGGGCTGATAACGATACCCTGTGGAGATTCGCTGGTAAATCTCTCAACAATGATATCCGAATCCAGCCTGACAAGAAAATCAGCCACCAGCGAAAGATAATCATTTGCAGTAAAAACAACAAATTTTTCGGGGGCTTGTTCGAAGGTTTTTTCCATCGCTGTGTTTTGCAGTACCTGAAGCTGGTGTAGCTTGAGAAAATCGGGGTGCAATGCGTTGATGCCGTAAACGTGATTTAGCATGTCGTTTTTTGTTTCTCCCGGTAAGCCCATAATGAGATGAGCCCCGGTAAAAAAGCGTTTGTCCGCACAGCGATTGAAGGCCTGTTGTGTGGAGGCAAAATCATGACCCCTGTTGACAACATTCAGGGTGTTATCCAGCGTTGATTCAACACCCAACTCCACACTGACAAACATGGTTTCCGCCAGCCTGTCAAGAAGTTCAATCTGTGCCCGGGTAATGCTGTCGGGACGTGTGGCAATGACCAGCCCTATGATATCCGGAACAGAAAGTGCTTCATTAATGAGCTTTTCGAACGTATGAAAATCGGTATAGGTGTTGGTATGATTTTGAAAATAGGCCAGGTATTGTTGGGTTTTGTACTTTTTTGAGAAAAACGCAATCCCTTCATGCAATTGTTGAGTTATGGATTTTTCCACAGAACAGTAAAACGGGCTGAAGCTTTTCCGGTCACAATATGTACAGCCTTTACGACTTATGGTGCCATCAAGATTGGGACATCCGAGGCCCGTGTTGACAGATATTTTTTGTACCCGTTCTCCAAAATGTTGCCGAATAAAACCGGAATAATCGTTCCAGGGTTTTTGCTGCATACGCCGTGATTCTTGCTCATTAAAAAAATGTTGCTACTGCAAATTTAGTTGGATTTTGTAAAATCAATGTTATAATTATGTAAAACAAGTTGAATTTTTGCTTTGCGTAGCTTTGCGGTACTTTAAGTGTTGTGCCGCAGAACTGCCTGTCGGCAGACAGGGGAGCGCTGAGGAGCAAAGAAACTTCACACTAAAATTAATTTGTTTTGTAATTCGATTTGGTCATTTTTCCACTAAATTTACAGTAGACCAAAAAAATATAAAAATGGTGTGAATAGCAAATTGATAACTGATGAGGTAAACCGATTAACTCCGCAGAAAATTTTCTGTGGGTTATTAATGGTTTTACAACTGTATATCCAAATATTTCGTATTGCTGGTTCATGATTAATAACAGGAAGATGCAGACCGGATTAGCTTTTAATCAGCCCCTTTTGTGATAGGTCATTCCATTATCATCCATCAGTCTGGTGTCCGTATGCCTGCATCAGGAAACAATGAAAGTTCCGACTCCCTGGGCAATCTAAACAAAACACGATTGATTCTGTTATTGAGATAAAACAGAATGATGAAGCATGTATTGATATGGATGTTCATGTTGATAAATTCATTGATTATGGCACAGAACACACAAGAGAATTACCGCGATCTGACACCTGAAGAAAAACAGGTAATTATCAAAAAGGGCACGGAAATGCCTTTCAGTGGAAAATATAATGACCACTGGCAAGAAGGCATATATGTGTGTAAGCGTTGTGGAGCTGAGCTTTACAGGTCAACCAGTAAATTTGATGCCGGTTGTGGCTGGCCTTCATTTGATGATGAGATTAAAGGCGCAGTGAAACGTGTGCCTGATGCTAACGGCAGAAGGACAGAGATCATCTGCAACAATTGTGGGGCTCACCTTGGGCATGTGTTTACGGGTGAGGAATTTACGGATAAAAACACCCGGCATTGCGTGAATTCAATCAGCATGGAATTCAAGCCTCAGTCAAACACTACTGATTGAAAAATGCATTGGGAAAATTCACAAGATATACCTTGTGAGTGGCCCTGGTCAAAGCTGTATATAACCACCGGTAATAAGATATTCCCATCATTTCTTCTGTAACGTATCCCTGGTCAATGAAAATACTGTGCCATTGCCCTCCCTGGCTTTTGTGACAGGTCATTGCATAGGCATATTTAACCTGCAGTGCATTGAGAAATGGATCCTTGCGCATGGCTTCCATTTGCTTTTTGCCGTCAAGATGCTGATGATCAAGCTTTACATTTTCATACAATGTTTTGGAAGCTTCTGAAGTCAACGATGGACCATCAATCTCCAGGCAATCAAGCATCAGACGTACTTCAATTTCGAGTTCCGGATAGTCCACAAAACGTATTTCCGCATCCTGAAACCGGAGCCCATACAAATCATGGCTTTTTTTCAGCCGTACAACTTCAATCATATCACCGTTGGCAATGAAATCAATCGGGGATTTATCGGGTAACCACATGTAATTGTTTTTTACCACCATCAACAAATCCCCGGGCGACAATTCTTCTTCACGCCACAAAATCTGGTTCCGCACGCCCTGGTTGTACACATTGGCATTTTTGTTTGACCGGCATATTATTTTTACCTCATTGATACCCACATCATCGTAAGTGCTTTCCAGTATATCCACCAACTCGTTGCCGCCAATGCGTTCTATGTCTGTATAAGGTTTTATGTTCAGTTCCGGCAGGCTTTCAGGGTCGATGCTGATTTTTTCCCGTATAGCGGTGGCATTCATCAGTATCCCTGATTTTTTGGTTTGCCTTATGACTTCGGTCAACTCATGGGATGTTAACTGCATATCCATTGCCCTCAGTTCGGTTTCATCCAAAGCAGGTGATAAATCAGTATTGACAGGAGGAAGCTGAGCGGTATCGCCAATTAAAATCAAGCTGCAACCTGCCTGCGAGAAGACATATTGCAGCAGGTCGTTCAGAAGCCTGCCAGAACCAAACATGCTGTTGGGGGCATATTCATTGGATATCATGGAGGCTTCATCCACAATAAAAATGGTATTGCTTTGCTTATTGTAGTTCAGGTCAAAACCGGAAAACACCTGTCTGCCAGATTATTGCCTGTATATTTGTTTATGAATGGTAAAAGCCGGAAATCCACTGTAGTGTGATAATACTTTGGCAGCGCGGCCTGTTGGAGCCATCAACCTGAAATTAATTTTCAAATCTTTCAGCGATTTTACAAAGGCACTGATGAGGCTGGTTTTTCCTGTTCCCGCATACCCTTTTAACAAGAACACAGGATGTTCTGTTTTCTTGTGCAGAAATCCTGATAACTTCTGTACCAGGTTCTCCTGATCACGGGTTGGCTCATAAGGAAATTTGGTGAGAATTTGTTTGCTTAGGAAGTTTTCTATCATTTTTTTGGTTGAATCCTGTGGAATTTTATGAAAAAATACTAATTTTGCTGCATACCATAATGGTAATGTGTATTCAAATAACGGAATCGAAAATATAAAAAACAAAGATGATGAACAAGACAGTCAGGATTATTATTCAAATTGTATTGTTAGCAGTGATTGTGCTTTTGGCTATATTGATAGTGAAGGGAATACAAAAGCCCATCGAATTTGAGAAGAAAAGAAATAAACGTTTTGACCAGGTCATTGAAAGGTTGGAGGACATTCGTACTGCCCAGGTAGTGTTCAAAAAGCAACACGGATATTACACACCGCATTTCGACACACTTATCAATTTTATTAAAATCGGGAGTATGCCGGTAGTGAAAAAAGAAGGCTTTGTTCCTGATACCCTTACCGAGAAAAAAGCGGTAGAACTTGGTATTGTTCAGCGTGATACCTTCCACATGCCGTTTTCTGATACCTTGTTTAAAAATCCCGGTTATCCGCTTGATTCAATGGTTTATATTCCCTGCGGAACGCAAGCTAAATTCCGGATGGATACAGCAACCGTAATGACCGGTTCTAAAGTGGAAGTGAAGGTATTTGAGGCCAGGGTGCATTTCTGGGACATTATGGACGGTTTGAATGAACAGTTGATTATCAATTATATCTCGCAAAGAGGTGACAGTGTCTTGCGTGTAGGCTCACTCGAAGAAGCAACCAACAACGCAGGAAACTGGGAAAATTAAATAGTGTCTGTGCTTGTGGGATGCGATTAATTGTTTCCCATCACACACTGACATTATAAACAAACACTAAACATTACCTAATGCAGCCTGTTGAAATCATTGATAAAAATTTACAAAACATAAGTTTTGAAAATTGTGCATTGTCAGTGCTGACAGGCCCGTATGGATGTTGCTTTTCCATTCAGGATAAAAAGGAAAATAAATTCATGGCCTTCAGGTCATTTCCTGCAACATCCGAACCATCTGCCAAAGAAACAGGAAACAACAAAAAAGCATTTTTATCGGACATCTGGGGTAAAGATGTTGACATTCCCGTTCAGCATGTGGTATATTACACACGCGATGTGCTGATGCTGCCCAACGCCTTTGTGGAAGGTAAAAAACTGGATGATGTGATGCAGTTTCATTATCCCAACGCTGTTGATAAAAGCCTGGTGTTGTCGGAATTTCAAAACCAGGAATACAAATTGGCCGGCCTGGTGGATGAACGCATGCATAAATCATTGCACGATATATTAAAACCGGCATCTGAGGAATTGTCGGCAGCAGCTTTGGTAAAATCAGCACTCAAATACAACAACCCCAAACAGCCGGATGCTGTGTTTGTGCAGGTATGGGATTCTTTTGCCGAAATGCTGGTGTTCAGCAATGGCACCCCCAGGTTATTCAATGTGTATGACTGGAAAAAAAGCAATGACCTGGTTTATTACGTTTTAAATCTGTACAAACAACTCGTGCTGGATCCAAAAACATGCCCGGTGATGTTTTCAGGCTGGATAGAGAAAAATGACCTTGCCCTGATTCAATTGAATAAATTTGTGAAACACATATATTTGGAAACCCTGAACCCGGACAAATCTTATTCTTACCAGTTTCAGGACACATGGCCACATTATTTTGTGAATTTTTTAAATTTTGATTGATGCGGATTATTGCAGGCAATTTTAAAGGGAAACACATCAAAATACCCCCCTCTTTTTCTTCACGGCCCACCACTGATTTTGCGCGTGAAAGCCTTTTTAATATTTTGAATAATCATTATAACCTTAATGAAATTCGTTTTCTTGACCTGTTCAGTGGGAGTGGAGCCATTTCTTTTGAAATGTTTTCACGGGGGTGTGAAGATATTTCATGTGTGGAAATCAACACTTCCCAGGCTGAATTCATTAAGAAGATTTTTGAAGAACTTGATGCCGGTAAAGTTTCCGTATATAATGCCAACGCCATCAGCTACCTTGAAAAAGTGCAACAGGAATACCACATTATTTTTGCAGACCCTCCCTATGATACCAATGATTACAATGAAATTCACAGGTTGGTGTTTGACCGTAACCTGCTGAGGCCGGGCGGGCTACTTATCATGGAACACAACAAAATACACGATTTCAGTGCGTTACCCCATTTTCTGGAACACCGGAAATACGGCGGGGTGTATTTCAGCATTTTTGAGCAGGCTATGTGATTTTAAGCAAATTAAGGTGGATGAGGGATATCCATTTTCATTTGAAATCGTCTCAATACACCGAAATATTAGTTGCTTATACCTCGTTTTTCATCAATAATTTTTGTAATTTTGATTACAAATGCAAAACCGCTTTTCATACCGCCATGGTTACTGGTCTGATGTGCTGGATACAGGCATTGAGTTTGGGGCTTTTTCAGATTTGGTAGCCAAATTGAAAACTGAATCCGTGTTTGTGATCACCGACTGCCGCGTGTTTACACATTATGAAAAGTTCCTGTCCAAATATCCCCACTGGTGCCTGCCGGAAGGGGAACAAGCCAAAACTGCAGACGTGGTGTCTCAGGTGTATGAATATTTGCTGATGGAAAACACAGACAGAAATACCCTGCTCCTGGGTGTGGGTGGTGGCGTGGTTACCGATGTCACGGGTTTTGTGGCTTCTACCTATAAGCGTGGTATGCCCTTTATCCTGGTGCCCACAAGTTTGCTGGCCATGACGGATGCTGCTATTGGTGGTAAAAACGGCATCAACTTTCGTGGGTATAAAAACGTGATAGGGTGTATCAATCAGCCTGCACTAACATACATAGATCCCGTGTTTTTGCACACGTTATCGGCGGAACATTATTACAATGGCCTGGCAGAGATGCTAAAAACAGCCTTTGTGCTGGATGAATCCCTGCTCAGCGACATTGAAAACAACGTGGATGCCATTCACCGGCGTGATGAAGTTATCCTGAACAGGTTGTTGCAAAAAGCAAGCTGCGCCAAACTGAAACTCGTGGAAGCCGATGTATCTGATAAGGGTATCCGGCATGTGCTGAATTTTGGCCATACGCTGGGGCACGCTGTGGAAATGCACGATATGATATTGCATGGCTATGCCGTTGCAAAAGGCATGGCTGCAGCATTGCGTATGTCTGTTAACAAAGGGTATCTATCAGCATCGGATTATGGACGTTGTGACAAGGTGATGAAAGCATTAAAACTCCCAGGCAGCATTAAAATGCATGATAAATTGATGCCATACATTGAGAAAGACAAAAAACGCAGGCAGGAAAAACTCCATTTTGTGTTTCTCAGCACTCCGGGTAAAGCGCTTGTTGAAGCGGTGGATCTGAACGAACTAAAAAAATTGATGTATGCTTCATGAGATACAACACGGAGAACTGAACGGCACCATTGATTTGCCTGCATCCAAAAGTTACGTGCAACGGTTTCTGGCAGCAGCCCTGTTGTCGAAAGGAGATGTATGCCTTTCAGCTCCCAGCAATGCAGCCGATGTGCTTGCAGCATTGTCGGTGATACAAATGCTGGGTGCTGATGCCAGGATTGATAGCAATGGTGATTTCAGGGTAAAAAAAGGCACCACTTTTGCCGGGGGGGAGTTGTTTTGCGGTGAATCCGGTTTGTGTGCGCGTATGTTTGCCCCCATTGCAGGATTGCATGGCAACGATTTTTATGTTGATGGATACAAAAGCATGCAACGACGGCACTTTCTTCATGATTTTAAACAATTGGAAGCGTTTGGATTAAAAGTAAAAAGCGATGATGAAAAAATCCCCGTACACTTTTCCGGCCGGCTAAAACCTGCCAGGGCAACACTTGATGCCAGCAGAACCAGTCAGTTGTTAACAGGCTTGTTGTTTGCTTTGCCTTTGTGTGATGATGACAGCCACATCAAAGCCGAAAACCTGGTAAGTAAACCGTACATTGACATGACCATCAGTCTGATGCGTGAGTTCGGTGTCTCGGTGGAGGTGAATGGTGATGAATACCATATCCCGGGAAACCAAAGCTATAAACCCATCGACCGGAAAGCTGAAACCGACTGGAGCGCTGCTGCTAATTTTATGGTGGCTGCTGCAATGGCTGGTGAATGTGAGATCAGGGATGTAAGCATGGATTCGCATCAGGCCGATAAAGTGATCCTGGATGTGTTTGATGAAGCCAATGTTGATTATGATATAAAAGATAACAATTCCATCGTAGTCAGGCAAAGCACACCGGAAGCATTTTCACTGGACCTGACGCATGCACCTGATTTGTTTCCTGCTTTGCTGCCGCTGGCATGCCACGCCAAAGGGCCATGCCGTTTTTCTGACCTCCCAAGGCTGCAAAACAAAGAATCCAATCGCCTTGAAGCCCTTGTCAGGGAATACAGGAAGCTCGGGGCAGAGTTTGAAATACTGAACAACGATCAAATGCTGGTACACCCTGCAAAATTGCATTACGCCGATGTCAACTCATGGGGAGACCACAGGGTGATTATGAGCCTTGTGATTGCCGGGATAGCCAATGAAGGCCTTATGATTCATGATTCCGGCCATGTTTCCAAATCCTTCCCCGATTTTTTTGAAGCAATGAATTCATTAAACGCCAAATGCCATGCATACCAACGGTAATCTATTTAAAATACACATCTGGGGCACTTCCCACGAGAAACAAATGGGCGTAATTGTTGATGCCGTTCCCCCTGGATTGCCTCTGAGTGTTGATGATTTTATGGATGATTTGAACCGGAGACGTGCCGGAGGCCCCGGAACAAGCAAGCGAACGGAACAGGATATCCCGCAAATAGTATCAGGTGTGTATAAGGACAAAACAACAGGTGCGCCCGTACACATTGTATTTGAAAACAAGCATCAACAGCCTGAAGATTACACAGCCCTTTCATTTCCGCGTCCCGGACATGCAGATTTTGCAGCCAATCAAAAATACAAGGGATATAATGACCCGCGCGGAGGTGGTTTTTTCAGCGGCAGGATGACCTTGTTACTGGTAGCAGCCGGTGTGTTGGCAAAAAAGATACTGAAACCGCTGCGGTTTGAAAGCCGGATTATAAATATCGGAGGACATGCAGATTATGACAACATAGTGAACCAAACGGCCAAAGATGGTGATTCCCTCGGTGGGGAAGTAGAATGCCGCATTGATGGTTTGAAGCCCGGCTTTGGCGAACCATTTTTTAACAGCCTGGAAGCCGCAATCTCGCAGCTTGTGTTTTCCATTCCCGGCGCCAAAGCCATTGCCTTTGGTGACGGGTTTAATGCTGACACGATGAAAGGCTCTGAATTCAATGATGTCATTTTAAATGCAGAGGGAAAAACAAAAACCAACCACAACGGTGGGATCAACGGTGGCATTTCCAATGGTAATCCCGTGGTGTTTTCTGTGAAATTCAGGCCCCCTGCAAGCATTGCAAAAGCACAAAACTCATGGCATCACAGAAAGGGGAAAATGGAAACAGTGAGCATAGGCGGCAGGCATGATCTGTGTTATGTGCTTCGTACACCCGTTATCCTGGAAGCTGTGGCAGCCATTGCGATAGCTGATTTATATATGATGAGGCCGGTTTAAAAAGAAAAAATGAGAAATGCCACAATGTCAAAGACACCAAGCCCCACAAATGGCTAATGCGGTGAACTCGTAACCCATGGCTACAGGGATGATTAGAATACCAGTAAGGCAATAGTGAAAATCTCGTCCCCTTATGAACCATTAGCCATAGTGTTATTTTCATTGTCTATGAGAAACGCTGAAAACCTTGATGCGAAAGAATGAATAGAAGACCCCTTAAAAGACAAATAATTTTGTGAGTAAATCTTTAATCAAACTCCTTTGGAGTTTAAAAAAAATACTAAATTTGAAGGAAAATGATAATTCAGGTTTTCATCAACAAGCTTGTGAAACTTGACAAATAAACCTTAACAAAAGCTGTGGATGAAAACCACATAATGAAAAAGATGAACGAGCACTTAAATAATAAAAAATCCGACGCTCAAACAAAAGATTTGCAAATTGCCGACACACAATCTGATGCTTCAAGCTTGCAAAAGAGCCAAATTTTTGCAGACGCACACAAAAGACTACATTATGAAAGATATTTATTTAAACGGACAAAGTAGAGTATCTATCGAATTTGATGGAGATAAGGTGTCCAAAGTTTTTATTGATAATAAGGAGCATAAGTTTGTCCCTGAAGATATTCATGATAAAAAACAGTATGCAGAGCAAACAAAACGTGATAAATATCAAAAATTTCTCAATAGTCAATTTGAGAATCTAATAATACTCACGGGAGCTGGTTCGTCTGTTGGAATTGGACAAGGCGAAAAGAAAGGGAAATTGCTTACTGATTTATGGGATGATACCAAAGAACTTATTTCGGAAGTTGTACTAAATAAATTCTGTGAGGTAATTCAATATACAGATAGAAAAGATGGGGTGTATATTAAGAATTTGGAAAAACTCCTTTCTTGTGCAAACTCAGCAAAAGAATATGTCAAAGTACCTAAAGATGAATTTAATATTGATACCATTATAGAAAAAATAGAAAACTTAATTAAAACAAAATGTGAATTAGAATTGCCTATTGACTCACCGCATAAAGAATTTCTTGAAAAAATCACAAAACGTAAAGTAACCTTACCAAGAGCAAAGATAT
>JAQIDD010000394.1 GCA_027858215.1 Candidatus Delongbacteria bacterium
TTGAAACTCCATTTCGCCTGTAAAATATTGGAAATACGGATTTTGCAACCATTGCTCTACCACTGTCTCATCACCCAAATTATGCATTTGCTTTAAAAGCAACATCCCAACAATGGTGCGGATAGGAACGCTTGGGCTACCGGTTTCTGAATATAGATTGGAAAACTCATTTTCAAAATATTCCCAATTTACATCATCTTAAAAATAATACCTCAACTTTACATGAAAGCCTATCCGGTCAAATGCAGGCAACTTACTGAATACGGTTCTGCGGTAATTCCCTGACACTTCCAATCCAAGGTTTTCTCCAATATACTGTTCATAACTTAGCCCCAGAAACACCGAAGGAATGAACGCCATCTGCTTCTCTTTTGTCACAATCCGTTTTTCTGTGACGTACATCATTTCCTGCGAAAAAACCAGACTCCCCACCATTCCTGCCTGTACCGACAAACAATGATTGCTGTTAATCCACACCGGTACAGAAAAAATCAAAGGAATGTCCAGTCTCCGGCTGTAATTTTTACAGGCATACACACTATCTTCCGGTATGCTATCAATACTTATATTTTCAGTAGTATCAACGTTCCAGTATGAGGAAGAATCCATCACATAAACGGTTATGGTATCTCCTTCAACCATTTGATAATATTCATCAATGGTGTCCACCTCATACATCAATGTGCTGTCATAAAAATACTGATATCCCGTATCCATCGCAAAATAAGGTTTGGAAAAAATAAAATCTTGTTTTACATATGCGTAGTGCAGTCCTGTCTCAGCTGACCAGGCATTCCAATCAAAGCGGATATTTCCACCCGCTGAAAAACCTGCATACCCGCTAAGTGCCTCCACGTTTTGCTTACGCACCGTTTCATCCATGTTATCAGGAAAACGCACCCAGGGAAAATCATATCCTGCCAAAAAAGCCACTGAACGATATGGACCAGTATGGTCAACATATACCGTATCAAAAGAATAAACCGTATCCAAAACCTGCAATGTATCCACTACAGTCTCCTCCACTTCAATTGTCACAGTATCCGGATCTTCCTGTGCATATACAGCACCCCTCCATACAACAGATAATAACAATAATATAAGCCATATCCTGATCACAAACAAAATTGTTTTATTGTTTTCAGATTGTAAAAACAAAGGGAAAGGTATAAATTATTTCGTTACGAAATTTATTCTCCTTCACTTATTTGAAGAAACTCAACAGAATTAAAACAGTTGCATTAGCGATGACGTCGTTTTTCCCGGTCTTTTTTTATTTCTATGGTTTTCTTTATTTCTTTTTTAATGGTATCGGTGTGTTGAACACGTTTCTCCCGAACTACAGTATCGATGACCGGAGCGGTATCTTTCTGTTCAGTTTCGTTGATGTTTTGATTCACGTTTTCACTTTCATTCTGGTTGTTGTCCACATGTTGTGTTTCATGGGTATTTATTGTATCCATCAGCTCATCGTGTTGGTCTGAGCCTTGATTTTCCCTGTTATCATCATGATTTTTAGTTTCAATAACGGGACTATTCATCGGGTGCTTAGGTTTTTTGGGTTTATCTGATTTACCGTCAACGGTATTGTAGGGTTTTTTCATTTCATCATCCGGCAGATTTAATTCCATATCAAACACATCATGAGAAGATTCGGGTTGATATTTTTCTGTTTCATTGGTCACATTTGTGCTAAAATACACACTGCCCACAATCAACACAACCAAAATCAAAACCAGGTAATACACATTAAATGACAAGGGGAATAAATGCCAAAACCGGTACCGGGCCGCTTTTTTCACAAAAGCTGCTTTTGACGCTTTGTTCCCTTCAATTTTTTGATTCTCAATCTGAGATTTCAAAAAATCATCAAAATATGTGTTGTTATCTGACATGTTTTTCTCCTTTCATCATATCCGATATATTCTTTTTCAACAGTTTTCTGGCTCTTGACAACTGGGATTTCGATGTATTTACCGAGATCCCCATCCGTTTTGCTATTTCCTTGTGCCTGATGTTATCCACGACATACATGTTTAATATTGCCCGGTATCCATCAGGGAGATTATCCATTGCAAAAAATATCTCTTTCGACCCGATGTTGTGCTTTTTCAGGTCTGTCATAAAGCCAACGTCTTCTTCCTCTTCTTCTGCTTTCGTTTCTTCAATTTCCAGCGACAATGTTTGTGAGTTACTAACCACATGTTTCTGCTTATTCAGATAATCAAGCGAGGTTGTCATCGCAATACGTTTGAGCCATCCTTCCAAAGAACCTTTTTGTTTAAACTGGGACATTTTTCCCAGCGCTTTAATCAATGCATCATGCAGGACATCTTCACTTTCAGGACGCATGCCAAGGTATCTTCTGCATACCGCACGCATCGAGGAAGCATACTTTTCATACAACGCTGCCTGAGCTTTTCTCCTTCCCTGACAGCATCCTTTGAATATTTTATCATCATCCCACATCATTACTGGTCTGCATTTATTAGACTACTTTTTTTTATATGGTTGCATCATTTATTTAAAATTCTGCTTCATTCCGCAAGCGGAAAGCCGGTTTTCATTCTGTCATTTCACAACAGGTGCATGAAAATACAATTTTTTGTTGATATGCTTATCCAGCCTTGATACCCATTTAGCATATTCCTGCTGTTTCCGTACCGAATCATAATCCAGATTATATGGTTTGTCACAATACACAAGGCGGTACAAATTATGCAAGGTCAAATAATCCATCCCGGCATATTCAAATTGTTTGGCACCGCGCCATGTTGGCGCATCCTGCGGCCAGACAATCCGTGAAGAAGTGCTCCAGTACACACTATAATGCTCTCGTGTTGTATCAGAAAAAGGACCGTCAGGAGGGGCTTTTTGCAACACATTGGCAAACCATGTGCTGTCTTCTTTCCACATGCTTGTTCCCGGGTGGTAGAGTGTTTTCAGTTTATCCTGATTCAGCAGATAATTTGTCAAAATATAATAACGGTAACGATGTTTCATCCCGATTTCCCGCAGTGAAAAAAACACAGGGGAATGTTGGCCGTGAACGTTACCAAAAGCTGCAAGGGAACGCGTTTTGTTATCATCCCAGTTTCGTGACAAAGCAATCGCTGCACCAAGCGGCAATTTCAGCTCTTTATAATAAACGGTCTGAAAAAGCCATTTCAGAAACCCGGAATCCGAGTTTTCAAACGCTAAATCACAGTGTCCTGTGATCTCTTCGACGGTGCGTGTAAAACCATGAGCATTGACCATGATACCAAGGTCATTTCCGGAACCTTCACGCACCGGCTTTCCTGTTACAGGGTTATTGATGTACCAACGTGAACTAAGCATTTTGAATGCTTCCACAGCGGTTACTTTACCTATACTAAACCAGGGCTTATACACTACTGCAGCTTGTTTTTTATCCTGACACAACGTTTGCAGTAATCGTAAGCTTAAATCATCAACCCACGCTTTAAAATCCACCACATCACTAACCCAAATGCTTTTTTCCTCCAAATACCTGGGGATCATATCATTGACAAAACTCACAGGAATATCACCCACGTATTCCTTATCTAAAAAATGACCTGCTACTGCCAAGGCTTCGAGCAAATGTATGATAACATCCTGACTCATTCCCTGCAGAGGAATCGTTCCTTCCTGGAAAATTGATCTATATTTATTCGTTTTTGTCATTGCTTCATCTGGATCCCCCAAACCGAAACCGAAATGCCTGTGATTTGACATCCAAAAACCAAAACTGACATCATCCCTGAGCATAAATCCGTTGATATCACCCGGATAATAAATATAATCATTGATGGAATCTCCATTATACAGGATTTGTTTATCATGATACAACCTGAGGTTATATTCGGAATACAAATCCAGCCTTTCCAGTGCAAGCATTGCATATACCAAAGCTGCAAGCGATTCTTTGTATGGTTGATCGTTACGCTTTAGCAATTCTATTTCGGTAACGAGTAACATAATATAATTGTTAAAATTGCTGTTCCCGTCACTCCAGCTCAGGTGATTGTATCCCCATTTGTCACTAAACCTGTCAACAGCAGGAATATTGACACCATAATACTCAACATCAGGACTAACTACCACAAATTCCTTTTCCAGGCGTTCCCTGTAGTGATTATATTTTTCCATCATTGAAGTAATGGGATCTTGCGCCTGGCTGTTTAACCCGGTTATTATCAAAAATAAGCCTATGGAAAAAGTAATTAGTTTATTTTGCATCTACCTGTATAGTTGGTTCTATATCCAATTTTTCCCTGATGAGTTTACGGATTTCATCAATACTCTTATGCACTTTTTCCAATGTCCAGCCTCCCGGCATCACAATATGAAAAGTAAGTTCCATATGGTCTCCATATGAATGTAAATGAAAATGATGTGACAACACATCAAACCCTACGGTTTCATTTACTATATCCCTTACCTCCCCGATCAATTTACCATCAGGTTTTTTTCCAAGTATAACATCAATGGAATTATAAATAATTTCCCATGCTGTGTAAAAAATCAACATGGCAACAATAATACCAAGTACTCCATCTATCCACCAGGCATATTTTTGAAATGCAATTCCTGCCAATATCACAAGCGACGATATAGCATCGCTCCTGTGGTGCCATGCATCAGCTTTTAAGGCAAGGGAATCAAGAGTTTTATAACAATGTAATGCCTACCTGGCCATTCCTTCCTTAACAAGGATAGAGACAATTATAGCAATCAAAGCCAGGGTCCCGAATTCTGCACTCTCTTTTGCGATTAATTTCTCTACAGATGCCACCCCAAAATTTACACCAACCAAAAACAATATCACCCCAATAATGATTGAGGCAATCAATCGGAACCTGCCATGGCCATAAGGATGGGTCATATCAGGGGGCCTATTGGCGAATTTATAAAAAACAAGCAAGATAATGGAAGAAACGGAATCGCTCAATGTATGCCAGGCATCAGCCATCAATGCCACACTACCCCTGACAATCCCTGCCCATAATTTCAAACCAAAAAGGAACACATTCCCGGCAATGGATATCCATCCTGCAAACATGGCCTTTTTATATGACTTTTTCTTTCCCATTCGCCAGCTAAATTAGAGAAATTCCATCAAATTCATAACCATTCATACCTAATTAATATTATCTGCCATGCTAAGGAACACATACACAAGCATTTTGGAAAACACTTCCCGGTTTCTATTAATCCCTGTTTTTAAAGGGGATATACAAATGAATTTATACGCTGTTTCTCATGAAAAAACCCTTCCCGGCTTTACCTTGCAGCAATGACTATTTTTTAATCCGTAAAAAACTGATTTTGCCTTTTGTGTTGGCCACCACCACTGTAGAGTCGTTTATTTTTTTTGGTGATTAAAACACGTTTCCCCCGGCATTATAGCGGGCCAGTTCTTTTCCCCTGGGAGATAATAAATACAGATTATCATCATACGAAGCAGCAAGGATATTTCCGTCCGTCATGAGGGCGGGTGAAGCCACAACTTTCTTGCCGGTTGAAAAGCTATAAAGCACTTTTCCTTGTGGAGAAAGAAAATACACTTTCCCGTCAAAGCTGCTGGCAATAATATGACCATCGGTATTTTCCACCGGGGTGCCATGAATTTTTCCCCCAAGTTTCACTTTTCCCAGCGGGTCACCATTGAGTTTGGTAAAATACAAATGCTTGTCATAGGAACCAAACACAAGATACCCCGTACTCAATTCCACTGGTTTTGAATGCACTATCCAGCCATCCACAGTATATTGCCTCAGAATTTCACCCAATGAATTGATAAAAAACAGCTTTCCCGCATTGGAACCAATGGCCATCTGCCCATTGCTCAATAACTCTATGCTACCATGGAGTAAACTCCACGTCTTTTTCTTAATAAATTCTTTCGTTTCAAAATCAACAGACACAAGGCTGTTGTTGCAGCCAAAAATCAACTTTTCATCTATGTTTTCCACAATATTGGTAAAAATACGGCCGCCAATCCTGAGTTTGTCAAGACATTTACCTGCCGGGGTAAAAAAATACAAATTACGGTCATAACTGCCTACCACAACCTGGCCGTTCTCTAGTTGTGATGGCGTGGCATGTATCCACCCCCCGGTTTTATATGCATGCAACAATTCTCCCTCGTGACTGAAAAAATATATGTGTTTGTCGTGGCTGCCGATTATTACGGAACGCTCGGTTACCAGAGGAGACCCAAAAAAGGCACCATCTGCCTGGTAATGTTTTATCTCCTGAAAAAACCAGTTCTGAGCATGCAACACCTGAGTGCTTATCAAGCAAATAAGACATATAAGACCATATTTTTTCAATGCTATTTTCATTAAAAATGTGTTTTATAAATCAAATATACGATATTATTTTGATTTGAGGAGGATATAATTCTTAAACTGCCCCAATCGTTTGCCTCCGAGCAGGTGTTTTTCAATAAAGCTAACGATGCGATATTTAATTCTGTCGTGTTTGTTTTTTTCCCGCTGTGGATTGATTTCTTTTGATGAGTAATTGAGTTCATTAGCCCAGTCAAACTTTTCTATCCAATCCATCATGACGTTTGGATGGGTGCCTTTAAATTTCTCAGTACGCCCCAGGGGCCCGTAATAAAAAAAGTCAGCGCGCTTTTTGTATTTTTCCTGCACCTGAGATTTACCATGATGTATGGTAGCCAACGATTTCTTTTTGGATTGCATAAGCATTGGTGGCCTCACCCATCCGTAATGAAAAATATCAGCATGGGCCAGCGCACATTTTAGCCGGTATGTGCCCTCCTGTTGCCTGTAATTTTTCCCGTCGAAACCGGGGATTCTTCTGAACGACTGTGCCGATTCCCATGAATGGATATCAGGATCGTTTCGAATGATCCGTATTTCGCGGGGATACCATACATGGGATATTTGATGATGATAATAATCACCCCAGAAATGCACATAATCAAACACCAGCCCTTCCACTTTTTTGTCGTGCAACAGTTCCTCACAGCGTTTTTGAATAACGGGCAGGTATTTTTCGTGTACTACCTCATCGGCCTGGAGGTAAAACAACCAGTCGCCGGTGCAATGCGACCTGGCTATATCAGTTTGATGTGCATTTTCAGTGCCTTTGGGATACTTTTCAATGTCCCACTCGGTATGAATAATCTTTATTTTATCTGAGCCGATTGAGGCTATTTCTTCTTCGGTATTATCATCTTCATCGCAATCACCAAGGGCCACAACAAACTCCTCCACAATGGGAAGAATGGATTCAATGCTTTGCCTGATGGGATAATACAATTTGGTTGCATTTTTCACCATGGTAAAACCTGAAATTTTCATATAATGTAGATTTTGGATTTATTGCACAGATCAGTATAAGAACACAATTACTTGTGAACTTTGCGAATGAATTCTTCCACTTCCGGCACTCCTCCCTGGTACACAAGGTAACCGTTGTATGGTTCACGGTCGGTGATCTCATCATTAATCGGGGTCAACATCATATCTTTCACCTCTTCATGATCATCTGTTTGCCCTAGCACCCAGCCCAATTTGATGAAAGCTACTTCCGGCAACATATTACCCAGTGGCACAACACCTTTGGCCATCATATCGCGGCCGGTATCATACACAAACATATGGACATACCCCCAAATCGTTTGCAATGTCATGAACATGTGAACACCTTTGGCATGTGCACGTTCAATGGCCGGATACAATTCTTTGTTAACATGACCGAGGCCTGTACCCACAATGATAACGCCTTTGTATCCTGCATCTACCAACATATCCAATGTATCTGCTTTCATGCCGGGATAATAATACAACATGGTGACTTTATCATTGAAATATGGCTTAATCACCACTTTCTTATCATCACGGCGTTTGTTGTATTTCTTTTTGATGGGCGTGATTTTCTTCCGGCTTATCATTGCCACAGGCGTATCACCAATGGTCCTGAAGGTTGACCGGTAGGATGAGTGCATTTTACGCACACGGGTTCCTTTATGCAACAGGCCGTATTCATCAGATGTAGGGCCAAACATGCAAACCAGCACTTCGGCAATGTCGGATTCTCCAGCGGCTTTCATGGCGTGCATTAAATTGAGGGCAGCATCGGAGGAGGGACGATCAGAACTCCGCTGAGAACCAACCAGCACTACCGGAACAGGCAGATTCTGACACATGAAAGTAAGTGCAGCTCCGGTGTGGTGCAATGTATCTGTACCATGCCCAATAACAATCCCATCGATGCCATTTTCAATTTCCTCACCAATGGCTTTCGCAAGAGAAACGTATTGCTTTGGTCCCATATTTTCTGAAAAAACGGCAAAAACCTTTTCGGTATCAAGGTTGCAAATATCAGCTAGCTCAGGCACTGCTCCATACAACTCTCCCGGCGAAAAAGCAGGTATCACAGCACCTGTTCTGTAATCCAGACGGGAAGCAATGGTACCACCTGTGCCAAAAAGTTTCACATGAGGCAGGTTTTCGGTATAAGGAAATTCCTTTTCAGGAATACTATAATTGGCTTTTTTATAGCCTGCTTCTTTCATATCAGTGATGGTGTCAACATCCAGCCCAATGTTATAACCTGTGATAATCTTCATCACAATGTGCTTGTCATCATCATTCTCGGAACGGGGTAACACTGTACCTTCAAATTTCCCTCTAGTTGTCTTTACTTTGGCATGTCCCCATACCCTTACCTGGTATTTTTTCAGAAGCTTAAGTGCTTCACCCCTGTATCCCTGGAAAAAATCTTCACTCATTGCTCAATCTTTTAATAATCTAAAACTGTTTTTCAATTTGTTCTGCCATGGTGTTAAGTTTCATGTTCCCCACAGCCATGTGTTTTATTTGACCGGCAACCCAGCATTTTCCAGCTTCTTTGGTTTGCTTGCGGCCTTCTTTTTTGTATTTTTCGACCAGCATCGGGACATTGGCCATAATCTCTTTGACACTCCTTCGTTTGAATTTAATTACAGACAACACCGAATCAAAATCCATTTTGGAGTGTTCATATATTACCGGCAATATCTTATAAGCCAGTTCTTTTTCAAGATCATTCTGTTTTAAGAATTCAAAGAGCTTGTACAATATATCATAATCAAACTCTGCGGCTTTTTTATAGTGTCCTTCGACAAATTTCAGGTAGTGACCAAGGAACGTCCCGACAAAAGAGGCTTTATACCCCAAGTTGTTGACAATATTATCAATCAATTCAGACAGGTTTTTTTTCAAAATATAATGGTAGGTGTCTTCAGGAATATGCCACTTCCTGAACTGTTCAATGCGGTCAGAAACATCAACGGGAAGGTTCTGACGCAGGCTTTCGATGTACTCACTGTCGAGCGGGATGGGTGCAGAATCGGTATCCGGATACATCCTGTCTGCACCGGGCAGCACACGTTCAAATATGGTGGTCCCGTTTTCAAAGGATTTACGGGTTTCGTTCGGCACACCGTCAATAGCCATCTGGCAACGTTCTTCAATGGTTTCGAGGGCAGTTTTAATGTCATCGTCAGCCCCCCAGAACACAAGCACTGCATCGTTATCTGCATTCCAGGCCACGGTTTTTCCAATTTTTGCCATGTCAGCATCACTGAAAGCCGGGTCAAACATTTCTGAATGTGCCATGTTTGGTTTTTCAATGCAGGCAATGACTTTGAGCCTGTCAGCAATTTCATCGGCAAACATTTTTCCGGGTTGTGTAAAATGCGACAACATGCCCTTAAACCCGGCAAGCCTGACAGCGAACAGTTTATATCCTTCTTTTTTGGCTATTTTAATGGCCGGATGTGTGATGTCATAGTCATCATACTCCAGTTGTTTCGATTGTATTTTCCATTTACGGGTATCTTTGATGCGCCTTTTCAGTTCTTCCCTGATGTGCAACAAAGCCCACTGCCTGAATGATTCAACATGGGTCAGGTCAGGTATCCATTTAGTATGTGCAACTCCTTTTATTTCAACCCTGGTACCTCCCTTGCAACTCACATTGACATCTTCCCTGCCAGCCCCAATACCGGTACGCACTTTGTCGGTACTGCGGTTCAGAAAACGAATGTAGTCACAGGTTTCCTTCACTTCATCCGGATTTTTACAATCGGGATAAGTAACCGTTTCAATGAGGGGCATTCCCAGCCTGTCGGTTTTATACACCCTGTCGTGGCCTACATCGGAAATTTCACGACAGGAATCTTCTTCGAGGCTCAATTGAATCAAGCGGATATCTTTATTGGAAATGGGAATTTTACCCTCAACGCCAATGATAGCTGTACGCTGAAAGCCGGTTGGAATGCTGCCGTCAAGATATTGTTTGCGTGTGATGTGCACCTCTCCCACAATATTCAGTTTGGAAAGCAACGATATTTCGATGGAAATTTTCAGTGCTTCATCATCCATTTTGAAGGGTGGCGTATCATCCACCTCATAAGTACAGGCATTTTCGTTGTTGATGCGGTAAAAAATATTTTTCCTGGTTTTAAATTCCATGAGGGCAGTCCCATCATATTCTCCAAGTTCACTTAATGTAGGCCTCATGTGACGGACAATCTCAGCATCGTAA
>JAQIDD010000039.1 GCA_027858215.1 Candidatus Delongbacteria bacterium
AAACCGATGTCGATTACAAAAATGTTGAAACTGGGGAAGTCAATGAATTTGATGTTAACAGCATTCCGGATGGAGACCCGTGGGAATGGCAGGAAACCAAAAATGAACTGGTTAAAGAAGGGTATGAACCTCCAATACATGATTTTCGTATTACTACCATGCCCCTGAGCATTGAAAATGAAGTAAAACAAGGTTTTGTTGCCCCTGAAGATTTATTTAATGCAACTTATTTTTATGAACTCGATGGTCATGTTGAAGAATTTCCGGTAAATGAATTGCCTTTGTCAGAATGGACTTTTGTGTCGATTGATTCTGAAAAAGAGATACAACCTCAAAACGTTGGACTGATTTATGAAAAAAACGGCGAAAGCAAGGAGTTTACCCTGTTTGATCTGCCATTGACAAGTGAATGGAGGTTTGTGGATGCAGTGTATTATAATCCCGAAACTGCAGTGACACCTGATAATAAAACCCCGGAAGACATTACCGATCTTGTGCTTAAAGATGACCGGTACACATTTTTTATCATCAGTTGGGATATCCTCAAAGTGAAAAATAAAAACATTGAAAATTTAATCAAGTTGTATAATTATTGTGATGTGAATAACATGGGATGCCTTTTTATGACCTCGTCAACGGAAGAAGATGTGAAAACCTTTGTGAAAGAGAAAGATGCTCCCTTTGAATTCTACAGCACGGATCCCATTACACTGAAAACCATGGCCAGGTCAAATCCATCCATTTTGCTGGTTAAAAAAGCTACCATTTTGAACAAATGGCCACATAAAGATTTTCCCGGGGTGGATAAGCTTAGTGATCTCCTTGTAGCGCAATCCATGGAAAAACAGGTCGTGAAATCTGAAAAATTCCTCGTGTGGATGATTGGATTTGGAATTTTCCTGCTTTATGCTTTAATTCATATTTTTATTAATTATTTACGACGTAAAAACATTTTAAATGAAAAAAGATCATGGGAATGAAACCAAAAGTGTTAGCTGCTAACTGGAAGATGAATACTGACCTGCAGCAGGGAATGAAACTTGCTGCTGATATCAATAACAAAGTAAATGCATCTGGTGTTGAGCCGCATGCCCGTATTATCCTGGGAGTGCCTTTTATACATTTGAGTGAAATTGCTAAAATAATGGATTACAGGAGGTTTTCCTTGGCTGCACAGAATTGTGCTGAGTGTGATTCCGGGGCTTATACAGGCGAAGTTTCTGCCGAAATGATTAAATCCACAGGTGCACACTATGTGATCATAGGCCATAGTGAAAGACGTCATATTTTCAAAGAGTCCTACGAAAGCCTTCAAAACAAGGTTGATGTTTGTCTGAAAAATGCCCTGAGACCCATATTTTGTTGTGGTGAAACACTGGATGACAGGAAAAAAGAGATGCATAAAAAAGTGGTGGAAGAACAACTGAAAGCATCTTTTTTTCATGTGAATGAAGAATATCTCATGCGCAGTATTATTGCCTACGAACCTGTTTGGGCTATTGGTACAGGCGAGACAGCCACTCCGGAACAAGCACAGGAAATGCATGAGTGGATACGTACATTGTTAAGGGATCATTATAAAAATTCAAATGTTGATGATGTTCCCATACTTTATGGTGGCAGTGTCAAACCTGGAAATGCTTCCGACTTGTTTAAGCAACAAGATATCAATGGAGGCCTTGTTGGTGGTGCCTCTTTAAAAGCAGAATCCTTTATGTCTATTTTAAAAGCCTTTTAAATGGATTATATACAAATTATAATCCCTTCGCAAAATCTGACCCCCGAATTATTGGAGATTGTCATTGCAAAATTGAGTGATTTTTCGATTGAGTCTTTTGAAGAAGCAGACGATGCTTTGATTGCTTATGTACCTGAAAAGAGGTATAATCGTAAAGCTGTGACAAGTTTTCTCAATGATATGTTGTTGTTGTACAAAGAAAATACAATCAAACAAAAAAACTGGAATGCACAATGGGAAAGCTCTTTCAAGGAAGTAAGGTTAGATGATAAAGTATTAATCAAAGCTGATTTCCATAAATCTAAAAACCTGCCTGGTGTCGTCATTAATATCCATCCCAAAATGGCCTTTGGTACAGGACATCATGAAACCACTCGTTTGATGATAAGGCACATGTTGAAAATCCCGTTGCGTGGAAAAACGGTTCTGGACTGGGGAACAGGCTCCGGCATTCTGGCCATTATGGCTGAAAAACAGAAAGCAAAATCAGTGTTAGCTGTTGATACTGATATGTTAGCAGTGGATAATGCAAGAGACAATGTCAATATTAATGAATGTAAAAGGATAGTTGTAAAGCAGGGGGGGCTGGATATTCCCGGTAAAAATGACGCTTTTGATGTTATCCTGGCAAATATAAACAAAAACACGCTGATTGATAATGCTTCCTGCCTGACAGGGAAGCTCAAAAAAAATGCCCACCTGTTGTTGTCCGGATTTTTAGTGTCCGATGTAAATGATATTGGAAAGGCATTTGAACAACATGGCCTTAAATTTGAACAGTTACTTACTGAAAACGATTGGTGTGCTGCATGGTTTTCCAATGACAGTACATCTTAGATTACATAATTATATCAGATAAATTGCTGACGTTTATGATCACAAAAAAGATTAGTTTTGTTTTTCTGCTGGTGTTATGGATACCAAATTTTCTCTTCTCACAGGCTCAGTTTCCTGAAGAACATGATGAATTTTGTGAAACCTTTTGCAAAAGCCTGAGTAAAATTAAACTGGATGGAAAAGAGGGTAAAGACCTGGCAGAAAACTTTGAGATTTTCTGGGGGTCAGATAGTGTTAGTAACGAAGAAAAAGACGAGTTTGTAGAAATTGCTAACCTGCTTGTGTCGAAGGGAGCCAGGGAATGGCCTAATTTGTTTATTTATGCTGAAAATATGATGTTGTTTTACCGTCATGAATTCAATACCGGACAATATCAGGAATGGCGCAATGGGTTGATAACATTGTTGAATGAACGGAATTACATCAATGCCAAACGAATCTCGGATTACCAGTTTTACGCCAACGATTTGCTTCGTGATTCTGTAATATTTCGGCATCCCAGAGTGTTATGGAAAGTTTCTCATTTTCCTGATAACATAGGTTATAACGAAGAGGAGGAGCTTTACATCCGTTTTTCAAATGTGAATGTTTATGGTTTGTACGGACGCGATAGTGTGATCATAACAGGAACATCCGGAACAGCATATCCTTTGGAAGAAGTTTGGAAAGGACAGTACGGAAAGGTTACATGGGAGCGTGTATTGTTAAATCCTGATTCTGTCTATGCTGACCTGAACCGCTACCGGATTGATTTGACAAAACAGGGGTACACTGCAGATTCAGCTCGTTTTGTAAATTTAAATTATTTTGAAGATGCCTTATATGGTACGATTGAAGACAAAGCCCTGAACATTGATGACCTTTCAAAATCAAGCTATCCGCGTTTCAATACATACACTAAAAAATTTGAAATGGAAGGGGTCCTGGAAGGCATTGATTATGAAGGTGGTTTTATGATGAAAGGCCAGCGTTTTATCGGAACGGGTGTGAAAGACCAGAAAGCTAAAATTACCATCGCGAAAAGTGATACCATTAGGCTGGTGGCAGAAAGTGAGGCATTTACGCTTGATCCCCGGCAAATATCTTCTGATAATACAGAAATAACCCTTCATCTGAATGAAGATTCCATTTACCATCCCAGCCTGATGATGAGATATACATTTCAAAATAAATTGCTTGATCTTCAAAGGGATAAAGAAGGGATGGCTAAAGTGTATTTTACCAACTCGTATCATAAATTACATATGGACTTTACCTGGTTGCAATGGGAAATAGAAAAGTATAAAATGCAGTTTGGCATGCTCAAATCCATGTCAGGTGTCAATGAAGCATTTTTTGAATCTACAGATTTCTTTTCAAAATCAAGATACCGCAAAATTCAGGTTCGTGACGAGGTTCATCCTTTTATCAGGCTTGAGAATTTTGTAGGATATTGGGGATCACCCGAATTTAACCTGAAAGACTTTGCACGTTATATCAAATATTCTCCTTTTCAGGTGAAACAGATGCTTTTACGACTGGCATACCTTGGTTTTATCCACTATGATACAGATTTTGATATGGTGAAAATTAAACCCGAAATGTGGTCATACCTTGATGCCAATCGCGGTAAAATTGATTATGATGTCATGCAGTTTAGTTCGAAAACACAGGGAAGAACGCCCAATGCAACCTTGAGCCTGTTGAATTATGATCTTCAGATTAATGGTGTGCCACAAGTGCATTTGTCAGATTCACAAAACGTGGAAATTTATCCCATTGATAAGAAAATTATCATGAAGAAGGACCGGGATTTTGTCTTCAATGGAACAATGAAAGCCGGACAGTTTTTCTTTTACGGCTACGAATTTAAATTCGATTATGGTAATTTTAAAGTTGACATGCCTCGCTGTGATTCCATGAAAATGCTTGTGGAATCCGGACAAATGCTGGCTGATGGGGGTAAAGTCCTTAAAATCGTAAAAAACACGATTGAAGATGTTGATGGTGAGTATTTTATCGATGACCCGGAAAACAAATCCGGAAAAGTGAAGATGGAACAATATCCCCAGTTCATTTCCAAAAAAGAAAGTTATGTTTATTATGATGATAAAGCAATTTTTGACGGGGTGTATCAACGTAATAATTTTCATTTTAAAATTGATCCATATGAAATAGACAGCTTGCAGGAATACAGTAAAAAGAATCTGGAATTTGACGGCACATTTTACTCTGCTGATATATTCCCTGATATTGAAGAGACTCTGAAAGTAAGGCCGGATTATTCACTAGGTTTTCACCGTCTTACGCCGGCAGAAGGGTATCCTGTTTACAAAGGAAAAGGCAATTATAAAAACGAAATTGACCTCAGTAACCAGGGATTAAAAGGAAAAGGGAAAATTCAGTACCTCAATAGTTTTGCAGATGTTGAAAAAGTTATGTTTTTCCCTGATTCATTGCATGCACACGCTAATTCCCTGGATATGGAAGCACAATCTGCTCCCGAAGAGTATCCAGATGTTCAGGGTAAAAATAACAAAATACGTTGGTATCCCTACGAAGATGAATATTTCGCAAAGAGCACTGATGAAAAATTTGTGATGTTTGAAAAACAATCTGAAATGGAAGGGGAATTATTGCTTACACCGCATGGACTGGAAGGAAGTGGTGTAATTGATATCGAACAGTCAAAAACATATTCAGAACATTTTACTTTTGACAAGGCTTATATTGATGCTGATACGGCTAATTTTGAACTTCTCGCTGATAACCAGTTGGAAATAGATTTTGCTACCAACAATGTCAACGCTCACATTGATTTTCTGGAACGTAAAGGCCATTTTAAAACCAATGGAGAAGGTACTTATGTTGATTTTCCGAAAAACCAGTATATTGGTTTCATGAAAGAACTGGTCTGGCATATGGATGAAACAGTTATAGATATAAAAAGCGATGCTAAAACGGTTGATCAAATTGAAAGAAACCCCAACATGTCTGATGAAACATGGGAAGATTTGTTTCTTGACGGCCCTAAGTTTATATCGGTTCATCCTGATCAGGATTCATTGAAGTTTGTTGCTCCCGTTGCAACCTATGACCTGGAAAATTACATCATCTCTGCTGAAGGAGTTAGGTTCCTGCGGGTTGCTGATGCGACGATTTATACATCCGATGGGAAAGTCGTTGTTGAGAAAAAGGCTGTTATGCAACCTTTGCAGGAAGCTACAATTATAGCCAATACCACTAACCGATTTCATACCATTAAAAACGCTACCATCAATGTTCAGGGACGTAAATCGTACACAGCATACGGTGATTATGACTATATTGACAAGGCAGAGCAAACACAAACCATTCACTTAACAAAGGTAGGTGTCGATGAAACCGGCCAAACCTATGGAAAAGGGTCCATTGCTGAACCAGATGGTTTTAACCTTAGTCCCCATTTTTATTTCCAGGGGGATGTAGAGTTGTATGCCAACCAGAAAAACCTGATTTTTGATGGTGGTGCTAAAATTAAACACCAGTGTCCGAGCATTGAAAGCAAATGGGTAAAATTCAGGGAAGAAATTGATCCTGAACATGTAGCTATTCCCGTAGATAGTACTCCAGTGGATATAAACCTCGCTGAACTTGCTCTAGGGCTAAATATCTACCGTGATTCATCTTACGTTGCTATGTATTCACCTAAGGAAAGACATACCGATGAAAATTTATTCATGTCAGATGGATACCTCGTTTTTGACGAAAGAGATATGGCTTATAAAGTAGCAAACAAAAATAAATTGGAAGAGGAAAATATTCCCGGAAATTTACTTAGATTTGGCCGTCTGGATTGTACAATGAACGGATACGGACGTTTTCACTTTTCAAATGAGTTTGGTCTTTTTGTGCCAAATCCCATTGGAGAGTTTTCTCATGGACCTGAAAAAGATACGACCAGCATGAAGCTGGTTATGCTGATGGATTTTCATTTCAATGATAAAGCTTTTGATATTATGGCTGAAGATATCAATGCTGCATCAGGGCTTACCGGGACAGACTTGAGTAATGATATTTATGAACAAGCCATCCTGGAATACCTTGGACAGGAAAAAGCCGAAGAATGGTTCTCTGAATTGAGCATGGGGAATGTAAAAAATGCTCCTAAAGAAATGCAGGAATTGGTTGTCCTTACTGATGTGAATATGAAGTGGTACAAAGAACTAAGCATGTTTATACACGAAGGGCCTGTCGGCATATCATCATTGTATGATAACCCCGTAAATAGAAATGTGTTTAGTTTCATTGCACTGGAAAAGAACCGGCGTGGAGATAAGTATCACATGTATTTTGAAATCGATGCTGAAACCTGGTATTATTTCAGGTATGAATCAGGCAATATGGCTGCCATTTCAACGAGTAATGAATTTAATCAGGCTGTATACGATGTCAGGCCCAGTGAACGATTGATTAAAGCCCGGGGGGATCAGTCGTCCTACAGATATTCCCTCGGATCGAAAACATATTTGAGACGTTTTCTCAAAGACATGAATGAACTCTTTGGTTATGAAGAAGAAGAAGATTAAAGCATTTGTTTTAATAAGTGTTTTTCTCATGGGATGTGTGAGTACCAATGTGGATCATAAAAAACCTTCTCCCCGGAAAACCAATTATGCCGCTCTGTATGACCCTGGAAGTTCAAATATCAATCCCCAGGTAAGGACGTATCATGCTTCAAAAAGTAAAACCTTTATTTTTTTTAAAGTGAACCTTGATAATATGATGCCTACCCCCGGAAATGATCATGTGCAGGGTGGAGGATTACGACTCGGTGTTAAATATGCGATCAGAAATGCTCAGACAAGGGAAATTGCTGATTCTGCAAGCTTAAGTTATAATTTCAAACCCCAGGAAAGAGGTATGTTTATTAATTATTTCCCAACCAGCTTGAAATCAGGCCAGGATTATTTTGCTTCAATCATCTTATTTGATAAAAATAAAAAATCGTATAAACGCTCCGTAATCAATATCAACAAATCCAAACCAGGGAATGAAACTTATTTTTTCCCTGAATACCTTACCCCTAAAAGAGTTCCCTTGTTTTATAATTTTATTTCCGGCAACAGGAAGATACGCATTACCTCAGATTTGGTTGTAGAAGATTCCATCCGAATGCTGCGTTTTCCTGTGGATTCATTGTGTCCTGCTACGCCGTATGTAACCGAACAAGTAGTATCCAAAACAAAGGATCCGGAGTTTATCTCCTGGTATCGTATAGGGGATACCGTTTCTCTGGACACTACTGGTTTTTATTGGTTTACAACGGATACAGCCATAACCGACGGGCTGGGAATTTACAGGGAGTCTGTATTTTTTCCCTGGGTCAGGCAGACAATTGATATGGTCAATCCTGTAAAATACATCAGCACAACCAAAGAGTATGAAAATATCTTAACAAATGAAGATACAAAACTTGCTGTTGATAAATTTTGGTATTCATTGGGAGAAACAAAAGACAGATCCAAAGAACTGATTCGCATATATTACAACAGGGTTCAGCAGGCCAATCAGTTTTTTACTGCTGAAAAAGCAGGGTGGCGTACAGACAGAGGTATGGTGTATGTTGTTCTCGGAGCTCCGCATGAAGTGTATAAAGATGCAGGGAGAGAAAAATGGGGATACGGTGCAACAGATGATTACCAGGGGCTGGTGTTTAATTTTGTTCGTGATTCTGCATCCTTAAGTAATAATGTATTTTTACTCATCAGGGATAAGAGGTATAAAGATGCCTGGATGCAGGCTGTGCAATCCTGGCGCAAAGGATATGCCTATTCAGTACCTGAATAATTTTTTATTATGGAAAACAAGACAAGAAATCATGACTACATTTTTGGTATCCATACGGTACTTGAAGCATTGAAATCCGGTCAAAGTATTGATAAGATACAGGTAACACAAAACTTAAAACCTGAGCATTTTTCTGAAATATTGCAGTTGGCGAGGAATCAGAAAGTGTATGTTCAGAAAGTCCCGCCGGACAGGATCAACCGTATCACAAGAAAAAATCATCAGGGTATTGTGGCATGGATATCGCCTGTAGCTTTTTGCAAAATCGAAGATGTGCTGCCCGGTATCTATGAAAAAGGAGAGGAGCCGTCTATCCTTGTTCTGGATGGTGTGACGGATGTACGGAATTTTGGAGCCATTGTTCGAACAGCTGAATGTGCCGGTGTACATGCCATCATTATCCCCGACAAAGGTGCTGCACGCATCAATGCCGATGCCATGAAAACTTCTGCCGGAGCATTGAACAGGGT
>JAQIDD010000123.1 GCA_027858215.1 Candidatus Delongbacteria bacterium
CCATTGTTGTATCGAAAATCCTAGTTCCCCAAACAAAAGATGTCAGCGGAAAAGTGGAAATCTCAAAAGATAAAGTGGGATCAAACATCCTCGATGCCCTGTCAAATGGAACAACTGAAGGCCTTAAACTGGCCGTTAATGTGGCTGCCATGCTGCTGGTTTTTGTGGCTGTAATAGCATTGCTAAACGGCTTTTTTGGGTGGATCGGTGGCTTAACTAACCTAAACCCTGTCATTGCTGATGCCACCAACGGGGAATATACATCCCTTTCCTTACAATTTATTCTTGGATATACCTTTGCCCCTTTAATGTGGGTTATTGGTGTGGCTGGACCCGATATTGATTTGGTAGGCAGATTACTCGGAGAAAAACTCATCATGAGCGAATTCATCGGATACATCAGCCTTGCTGAGCTAAAAGATGCCAGTGCTTTTGCTGAACAAAAATCCATCCTGATGGCCACATATATGCTGTGCGGATTTGCCAATTTTGCCTCCATTGGCATACAAATCGGAGGCATCGGGTCTCTGGCACCCAATCAGCGTAAACAATTGTCCATTTTCGGCATGAGAGCTTTGCTTGGCGGGATGCTTGCTTCCCTCCTCTCTGCTACCATGGTGGGGATTATCCTGGGGTAATCCTGATTTACTTGAAGGTAACATGTAAACGAAATATACACAAATGAAACAATACCTTACATTACTCAATCATGTCCTAACAAACGGCACTAAAAAAAGCGACCGCACAGGCACCGGCACTATTTCCGTGTTCGGATACCAGAACCGCTATAATCTTTCTGAAGGATTACCTGTGGTGACAACCAAAAAATTGCATTTACGGTCTATCATTCACGAATTGCTGTGGTTTTTACAGGGCGATACAAACATACAATACCTTAAAGACAATAACGTCCGTATTTGGGATGAGTGGGCTGATGAAAACGGCGATCTTGGACCTGTTTACGGACATCAATGGCGCTCCTGGCCAACCCCTGACGGCAAACACATAGATCAAATCAGCAATGTGGTTGAATCCCTGAAAAACAAGCCTGACAGCCGCAGGCATATTGTGAGTGCCTGGAACGTTGCCAACGTGGATAATATGGCTCTTCCCCCCTGTCACATGCTTTTTCAGTTTTATGTGGCCGATAACAAATTATCATGTCAGTTGTATCAACGCAGCGCTGATTTGTTCCTCGGCGTGCCTTTCAATATTGCATCTTACGCTTTACTTACAATGATGATGGCACAGGTAACAGGCTATGAACCCGGTGATTTTGTACATACTTTTGGCGATGCTCATATTTATCTGAATCACATCGAACAAGTAAAACTACAATTATCCCGGGAACCACGTCAATTACCTGAAATGTGGATTAATCCGGAAATTAAATCCATCTTTGAGTTTTCTTTCGATGATTTTGAATTAAAAAATTATAACCCTCATCCCCATATTAAAGGGAAGGTAGCGGTATAATAAAAATCGCTATATTCTAAATATCGGTTGAGTTGAAAAACACTATCTTTGCCAATGAAAATGATGAGAAAATCCAAAGTTTAAAGTTCAAAATAAGGGTTTAGGGTTTAGGTTTAAAATATATCATGACCTAAACCCTAAAACATAATGATTAACTCCTTATTTCGTTTTTGAACTTAATTCATTTATTCATAGAACACAATTATTAAATTTATCAACTATTTATTAGAATAGAACTAAAAACATTAATATGAGCTTTTCCATTATTGTTGCGATAGCAAAAAACAGGGGCATCGGCAAAAACAATGACCTCTTGTATTACATAAAAGATGATCTGAAACGATTCAAGAAAATCACCACCGGGCATAACATCATTATGGGCAGGAATACATTTCTCTCCCTCCCAAATGGACCATTGCCCAATCGAAAAAATATTGTCATCACAGATAATCCTGAAGACTGCTCCCTGCCTGATAAATACCCTGATCGTGAATGCATTATGGTAGATTCTATAGAAAAAGCGATCAAACAATGCAACCCTAATGAAGAAAATTTCATCATAGGTGGTGGAAGCATATATAAACAATTTTTTCCTTATGCTGATAAATTATATTTAACGATTGTACATGAAGAACCAGACGCAGACATATTTTTCCCGGATTACAATAACAAAATGTGGAAGGAAATATGGAAAGAAGATCATTTTGAACACAAACCACCATATTCGGATTTAATTTTAGAGAGAGTTGGCAAATGAACAGATTAACACAAATGCTTATCATAATTTTTGCATGGATAACACTATTGTCAATTCCATCATGTGAAATTCATTATGACAATACCGTTTCAACCGAACAGGCAATCAACATCATGAACCAAGGGGCACAGGGAGTTACAATCTTCAAGGACATAACAAACCAGATAACAAACATTGCCCGTTATTCAGATGACAGTTTACTTAACAGACAAATTTCTGATTCTTTAATCAAAGATCCATACCCATCACTAAGCATTGAACCTTTTGACAATGAAACCTGGCCAAAGACCATTACAATGAACTATGGCCCGGTAAACCATCTTTGCCCCGATATGCGTGAAAGGCGTGGAAAACTCATCATTACAGCAACCGGCTTGTTTGAAAATTCGGGAGCTGAATATACCGTCAGCTTTGAGAACTTTTATCAAAGCAATTACAATATCCAGGGACAGTTGACCATCACAAACCTCGGTAAAAATGATCAGGACAAAACGGAATACGAGATTTCGGCTTCAGGCATCAACATAAACACACCAGATGCAAAAACTTTCTATTACAATCAAAACAACACACGTATATGGCAGGAAGGCGAAGAAACACCGCTGAATTATGAGGATGATGTATATTATGTTAATGGCGAACAATTTGGCTACAGTTCTGACTCCGTTCAATATAAAATGAGTATAAGTGACAAGAAACCTCTTGATATTTGGGTTAAGTGCAGGTGGATACGAGCCGGTGTTTTAAACATTGATATTGAAACCATTCCGGATATTTCACTTGATTTCGGAGACGGGGAATGCAACAACTACGCCACAGCTACTTATGATGGCGAAGAATACATCATCAACATGGATTAATGTCGCAATCTTCTTTCTTCAACCTGCATTTTTCCAAAATTGAACATTTTCATCATGTTTGCAGTTTAAAACAAAGATTCATATTTTTGTACCCTAATTAGTATCTGTCCATAATGACTGATTTCTTCGTTACGCTCGTATTTAAAACAGTCATTTACGAAAGTAAAATCCTTGGTTTTAAATACTTCGCAGGCCTCGAACTCAAACATTATGAACAAGACAATGATTTTATTGACAGACACTATTTAGAAGTAAGTAAAGTAAGTATCTGTGTTTTATATCTTCATTATATTAATTCGGTAGCCACAATTTATTTAACTTATTTGAAAAATAAAGTCATTGCTTCTCCCTTTAACATCTACTGTGGCTAAACACTTCAACGCATTAATAAACCAGAGTAACTGTACCGGTTTTTGGTTCTGTACCATTAAACAGTTTTAAGAAATATATGTAAGTTCCCATTGGAACTTTTTTGCCTGTTAATGTGGTTCCGTCCCAAGGATCGTCCCCATAGTGACCTTCATACACAACTTGTCCCCAGCGGTTGAATATTTGGACCAGGTATTTGGGGAACATATCAAGGTTTTCAATGATCCAGGTATCATTGTTGTTATCGCCGTTGGGTGTAAATGCATTTGGAATACGCAGGCATTCAACTGGAGCATCAACCAATGTTATTGTTTCCAGTTCATATTCACATTCATTGGCATCTTTAATTGTGATGAGGTAAGAGCCTTCGTATAAGTCATTAAAATAAGGAAGATTGAATGAATAGGTGTCCCAGGAAAATGTGTATGGTTCAGTTCCGCCCTTAACATCAAGTTCAATGTAGCCATCATTGTTCCCAATACAACTTGGATCTTGTGAAACATAGTCTGCTGTCAGTGGAGCCGGTTCATGAATATTGATACTTGTATCAGAAGTACATCCATGACTGTCTGTTACGATAAGGTTATATTGTCCGGACAAAAGATTGGTTAATGTACTATTTGTTGTGGTGTTTCCATTGACATGCCATTCGAAATTATATGGAGGTGTTCCTCCTGATGCACCTGCACTAACCTGTCCATCCTGATAGCCGAAACATGTAATATCTCTTTTTACAATGTTCGATGCCAAGGGCGCATCCGGCTCATCAATGAATACACTGTCAGAATTTTGACATCCATTTACATCGGAGACCACAACGTTGTAATATCCGGATGGTTGATCCATTAGGGAGTCCTGTGAGGATAAGCCATCCCAGTCATAAGCATATGGTGGTATCCCTCCGTCAGCGATAGCAAAAGCATAGCCGTCAGACCCACCATGGCAGTTAACAGGTTCTGTGATGAAAGATAATGTAATGCTTTCTGGATCTGTAATGTAATGAGTATTAGATCCGGAACAACCAAGAGAATCATGTGCAACCACGGCATATGTACCTGCTTCGAGATTATCAATGGTTTGTGTGTTGTCGCCGGTATCCCATGAATAATCTATGGGGGAAACTCCGTCGGTACAATTTGCGGTCAGTACAGCATTGGAATCTCCATGACAGACGAGAGGTGTTTCTGTAATGTTTACAGTCAGGTGTCCATGTGTGGGGACCGTCATGGTTATTTCAGCAGAACAACCTTCAGTATCTGAAACGGTAACAGTATAGTCACCTGCAACGATTCCTGTTAATGTGGATCCTCCTGTGCTTATTCCTTCCCAATCATAGGAAAAACCACCATTTCCACCTGTAACAATTACTCCACATGCTCCCGGGTTGATGCCGCAAAGTACCGGAGAGATGTCCGCATCCAGGACTAGGGAATCAGGTTGGTCAATGGTTGCCGATGTGATGGCTTCGCATCCGTTATTGTCTGTCACAGTAACAAGATATACCCCCGCTTCAACGTTGTTAAGTGTGGTTCCTGTTTGTTGATTGCTCCATTCAAAATCATAACTTCCTGTGCCACCTGACGCAGAGGCTGTTGCTGATCCATTAGCATCGCCATGACATGATACGTGTTCAGAATTTGTAATGTTTATGGTTAGTTCAGGAGGATTTGTCAGGGTGATATCCTGAGTTGATGTACACCCCCAGGAGTCTTCAACAATAACTGTATAGGTGCTTGCTGTGAGATTTTCAATGCTTGGACCGTTATCAATACCGGGCCATGTAAAAACAGGATTTGTTGATCCGGGGCTGCTGACAATGATGTTGCCGGTGGCATCGCCATAACATAATGGATCATTGGCTTCGACAACGGTGATAGCAGGAAGATCATGTACTTCAATGTCATAACTTTCTGTGTTAGAACAAGACCCCACAGTAACATCATAATATATGGTGTGTGTGCCTACGTCTGCAGTAGCGGGATCAAATTCTCCTGTAACAGCATCGGTAATGCCGGCGCCGCTCCAGGTGCCTCCTGGTGTGGCTGCCGAGAATATGATAGGGGATTCGTCCACACAAACATTGTCAGGCCCGCTAATGGTGGCATCAGGCAGAGGTTCTACGGTCACATCCATGACATACTGGGTAGCCTGTTGACCACCGTCGGGGGTAAATGTGTATGCTGTTGTTCCTGCTGATGCCGTGGAGATCACGGAAGGAGACCATGTCCCTGATATGCCGTTTAACGAAGTATCAGGAAGTGGATCAGGAGTATCCCCGACACAATAAGGCCCCAGATCATTAAAGGTGGGGGCAATGAAAATTTTGCATAAAATATACGGATCATCTGAGAAATCATTCCATGCTGTTTCTTCTGCATAATCAAAAGGTGTGGCTGCATTGACATAACTTGAAAGAATAGCTTCCCACTGCGTGTTTGCTGAACTCCAGTTGGCAATGCCTTCCCATGTGCCGTCTGTACTTTCATCAAAGAAAATATCCATGGTTACCGGTGATGTGCCGGATGTTCTGTCAACCTGATGATAGAAAAGGGAGTTCACTTCAGAAACACCGGGTTCCAGGTTGGTGATGTCATATCCTTCAATGCTGGCATCAAGGTTGGCCATTCTTACGGTGTATGTGTTTGCCGTTGTGTTTTCCGGTGTAAGTTCTACAGGCCTGTAGCGGGTTATGCCAAGACTTGATCCCACCGGAAAAAGATATGCATCAGATAGATTTGTATTCCTTGCTAGATGACCTCCATTGAGGCTTGAAACAAAACCAGTGGTACGTGTAATGGCACCCGGATCGGTATTTTCCATGAAAAACACATGGGTTTCTGTTTGCAATTCCAGGTGTTTCAAATCCAGAATCCCTGTGCAGTATTGGTCGATTTGTTGGGTTTTGAGTCCGGTTCCATCCAAAGTCAGGTTGTAAAAACTTGTCGGAACAGCCCCTCCAAGTAGTTGGTTGTCACCTTCAAAAAAAACAGTGCCTGAGCCGGAATTAAACGTGCTGTTGTTGTACCAATCACCAAGCAGACGAATGTGCCCGTTGCCTGTGATTATGGCATCGTTGGTGATGTCATTGATCACGTGCAATTCAGCGTTTACCCCGGTATTTTCATCCACCGTCATTTCCCCGTTGCTGTTATGCACGCTGCCATCAACGTATATATATGAACCTGCCCTGGCATCAATATAGCCACCGTTGTTCTGCAGCACCTGTGAATGTACGGATGAAAACAGTGGGACAGACAAAACGAATGTCCAAAATGCTATATTAATCAGTTTGTTCATATATATATTAAAACTATTTTAAGTATTGTATTAATACTCTGCATTTTATCAATTGTTTCCCGGCATCCCCATCTTCAAGAGCGATACCAAGTATCATGCCTGATTCGGTTGCTTTCATTGCTTCACCCGGAATATCTGATGACGTTATCGGATCCCCTTTGTGAATATCTCC
>JAQIDD010000172.1 GCA_027858215.1 Candidatus Delongbacteria bacterium
ACTCTTAACTGTTTCTAGATTTACAGTTATTTCTTGGGTGAGCTTTTTTTATTTGGATAGAGTTTTAATAAAATCCAACATTCAAAAATGGGGAGAGGTTATTCACAATATTGCGATACATTTTTTTCAGCTTTTCTGCTTCCTAATTGTTGTGCTGTGCGCCAGCTTACACAAGCTAAATTATATTGTTGGTTATTCCATAAAACATTTCCCTTGTAATAGTAATAATCAGAATTTTCAGGAAAATATTTTATCAATTGATTATAATATTCAATTGCTTTAGCATGATTATCGACCAGACTATAAGCATATGCCAGGTTATTCAGCATATTTTCATTGGTTTCATCCAGTTCCACTCCCAATTCTAAGTATGCAATAGCTTTGTGTGTATGGTGAAATTTTAATAATCGAATTGCCAATTCGTTGATAAAATGTAATTTCTCTTCATCTGAATATTTATTGGTATGTATATTGGTTCGAATCATTTTATCCTTTTGGTATAAACGGCGTGCTTTATTGAGGTTTGTTTTAAAAACCGTATCATGTGGTTGCAATTTCACAGCTTTCATGTAATCCTTTAACGCGTTTTTATAATATCCTTGTTGCAGGTATGCTGATGCCCGGTTATTATAGGGAAAAGGGTTTTTCGGATTTCTCTTGATAGCAGTATCAAAAAAAGGCACTGAGGCTTTTATGCTATCAAGGGCATACAAAACCCTGCCCTTATTGACATAAAATTCTGTATAAGTATTATCCATGGATAGGGCTTTGTTAATATGATAATAGGCACTATCAGGATCGTTCTTTATGTCTAAATATGCCAGACCCAATGCATCATGAGCATAGGCATTATTGTTGTTCTGTTCTACTGCTTTTAACCAAAACGTGTATGAATTTTTCCATACAGGGAGACGTGAAACTAAATTAGAAATAAAATAGATTGACAACATAGGTAAGACAAACATATACAGCCATGGTTTTTTCCATAAGTGTTGAATTCTCTCCAACAATAACAAGAATGCTACAATTAAACCGGGATAAGCAGCATAAGCATAGCGATCAGCTACGACAACCCTACCCTCAATAGGAATAACATGCAATACAATGCTAATTTGAATCAAAAAAAACATCACCCAAAACAATATATCTTTTGACCTTTTCCAATATCGAACAACAAGGAAAGCGATTGTAATAACAAGCATAATACTTACATAAATATAAACTTGATATTCATGATACAAGGCAGCATTGTGTTGTGTTGGGTATTTATGCATTGGATTAAAACTGCCGGGAACAAAAAAGGACTTTAAATAGAAAACAAAACTAAATGCACCTAATACAAGGCGTTCATATATGTCAAAATACCCAGGATCATTTTCACCCAAGGTAAATAAACTCATTCTTTCAGAAAATAAATCTATGGACAAGATAAAACCCAGTAGTCCTACAGTGAGGATAACAAGAACAATTTTTTTGTTGTTATTCAAGTAATAGGGTAACATGTTTATTGTATCAATAATGCGTTTAACCCTTCTGTTTCTTAGGTTATAACCCGGAATGTTATTGATCAAAACAACAAAGAACACAAAAACCACAATCACCTTAATGATGCCAACAAAAATGTTCAAAGCAAAATCATAAGGCAAGTTTTGAAGCATATTGATACCAATGTCAGTAATTATTGCAGCAATAACAATGATAAATAACAAAGGCATTTTACTGTATCTTTTTCTTTTTGTTGAAATGTGGTTATGATACATTTTGTTTGCCCATGTAAAAACAGGTTTATACAACCTCAAAAAGAGATAGGTGAGAAAAATGGCAGAAAAAAGATACAAAAATCCGGGTATTAAGACAAGCATTGAAATTTTTTCTAGAATAAGCTCAAGTGTCAGTTTACGTTTATAATAAACATCCATAGCTATAAAAACGAAAGGAATTGTAAAGGCTTGGATTTTAGCCATGCTTGCAAGAAAAACCAATCCTGCAGATAACATTAAAAACAGTATTTTTTTACAGCCCTTAACGTTTAGAAACTTATTATAAATGAGAAGGCTGAGAAGAAAGAAAAACATATACAACAAATCCTTCCGGCCGGTAATCCATACTACTGGTTCAACAAACATAGGATGAATAGCAAAAAGGAAACACGATAAAGCAGATAGCAATGGTTTTCCTGTCAGGAATTTGATAAAATAAAAAAGCAAAACAACATTCACAATATGCAATAACAAATTGACAATATGATACTTGCCAAAATCATCCCCATGTAACTGATATTGCAAAGAATATGACCACAATGCAATGGATTTATATCTCTGATTTTTAAAGTGGTAGGATAAATTTTCAAGATTGAGGTTATGTACACGGGGATTTGAACGTATGTTTTCATCATCATCCCAATTAACTGCATTATATGAAGTTACATGATGATAGCAGAATATTGACGATCCAATTGCCAATATCAATATTACTAAAGGCAAGATGAAATTTTTCTTCATACAAAAAAACCGTACTGGTACGATATTAAATAATCTGCAAATTAGCGATAATGTTTAATGAAGCCAACTTTTTTGTCCAATTATTATTAATTTATGGACCAACAATTGACCAGTTTATGAATGGGATACAGGAAATAATCGTCCTTGTAATAAATGCCGGGAGGAACTCTCATTCGCCTGCTTTGGTTAAAATTTTCCATTTTGTAAGGGTGTCAACACCTAACGCTACAAGTACATTTTATTCACGACATGATTGCTTGTATTTGTAAGTGGCAGAAATAAAGTAGGTTATGGGTATATAATATAAAAACAGGATAAGTTTTAAAATAAAAAGTCATCACTGCTTGTCATTTGTTGACAAAAACACCAATAAGCTTGTTCAGCAGGTGGGAATTTTATGCAAATGAAAGGAATTTCATGTTTAGCAAAACAGCAATGCTTTTTACTTTGCTCAGGGGGTCAATATTTCAAGGAACAAACACTCCTGATTGAATGATTTTGAACATCAAGCATGTTTGTTTTTTTTGAGTAATCTTGGTGTTCTCGTCTGTTTTTTATTTTGTAAATTTATTGTTCATAGGCTTCAATCCCGGATTTCAGAAAATCAATAAAAACATCCGGGTCGGTTTTAAATTTCATGGGTTTTTCAGTGAGTATTGCTTCTGTCTCCGGGTTTATCATAATATAGAACGGTTGTGAAATGACTTCAAAATCACGAATCTGCCTGTCCATGTTCATTTTGCCAATTGTCTTTTTTATTTTCCCATCCACCTCAGAGGTGTACCAAAATTCTTCAGCCAGCTTATAACGTTCATCAACATACAGTTTGGTGATGATGAGTTTATGGTTAAAAATTTTTATAACCTCCGGATTACTCCATACTTCGGCCTGCATTTTTTTGCAATTGCTGCAAGAATGACCTGTAAAATACAAAAGAAGAGGCTTATCCTGTTCGATTGCACATTGGCGGGCCTGTTCATAATCAAAATAACCATGAATACCATTGGGATACTCCAGGAAATCACTGTACAAAGGTTCGTTGCACAGGACATCATCTATGTCACTTTCTCCCGGCATGCTGTTGCCTGTATTATTAAGTTCAAATTTTTGTGCGGATTGTGGTGGGAGTATAGCAGATATGGATGTAAGTTTTGCTCCAAACAGTCCGGGCACTAAATATACTGCAAAACTCAGGGATACGATGGCAAGCAGAAGGCGGAAAAAACCAATGTGTTTGATTTCTGTATCATGCGGGAAACGAATTTTCCCCAGCAGATATGCTCCCAACAAGGTGAATAATACAATCCATATGGCAAGATACAAGTCCCGGCTAAGGATATTGAGGTTATTTGCCTGATCTATGTTTGACAGGAATTTCATCGAAAAGGCCAGCAATATAAAGGCAAAAACCACTTTAACAGAATTCATCCATCCGCCTGATTTGGGCAGCTTTTTCATCCATCCCGGTGATATTGCCAACAAGGTAAATGGCAAGGCAAAGCCCAACCCAAATCCGGCCATTCCAATGGTTGGCTCAAGCCATGATCCACTTGCAGCACCTTTAACCAACAATGCACCTACAATAGGCCCTGTACATGAAAAACTGACAATGACCAGGGTGAGTGCCATAAAAAATGAAGCCAGTATCCCGCCTTTATCCACTTGTTGGTCTGCTTTGTTTGCAAGTCCTGAAGGCAGAACAATTTCAAACGCTCCAAAAAATGATATGGCGAAAATTATAAAAAGCAGAAAGAAAATACCGTTGGCTACCCACGAGGTACTTAGTGTTGTTGTAAGATCAGCACCGGCGCTTGTTAATGAAACAATCAGTCCGAAGATAGTGTATAACAACATGATGGAAATGCCAAACACAACAGCTTTTAAAATAGTATTGAGTTTGTTTTGAGTTCCCTGCATGAAAAAACTTACTGTCATGGGGATCATTGGAAACACACATGGTGTTAATACCCCTGCCAGTCCGGCGCCAATGGCAATAAGAACAAAACCTAGCAATCCTTTGCTTTTGGAGTTGTTTTCTTTTTTGTCAGGTGTCGGCCCGGTATCATCCTGTGCAATGACAGATGTGTTTTTCTCCTGTGTGATTTCTTCATCAACCTGTTTATCTGCCTGGTTGATCGTATCGTTTTTATCGGGGTTATTTGCTTTTACTTCCTGTTTTTCAGATTCGGGGTTTGTTGCCGATGCAGGATTTCGTTCAACATCAACAGAGAT
>JAQIDD010000212.1 GCA_027858215.1 Candidatus Delongbacteria bacterium
CCTGATAAATGACTTAAAAATATATAAGTGGAAGGTAACCGATTAGTTATAAACAAAAAAACAATTCAATCACCCTGATAGTCAAATTGTTCAATTTACAGGTGATGATGAAACAGACAATTGTTTAAATGATTTATCTAAAGAGAATTTATTATCATATATTATGTCACAGGTAATATTTGGGCCGGTTCCCTCCCGCAGATTGGGACAAAGCATAGGAATTAACCACATCCCGCCAAAGGTTTGTACCTACGCCTGCCGGTATTGTCAGCTTGGCAATGCCATTCGCATGCAAACCAAGCGGGAAGCTTTTTACGATCCCGATGAATTGATCAGCCAGGTGAAAGCACGCCTGAAACAATCAGAAAAAGTTGATTTTCTTACGCTGGTCCCCGATGGAGAACCAGCACTGGATGCCCGGCTGGATGCACTTGTTACGGGATTGAAAAAACTGAATGTACCGGTTGCCATCATCAGCAATGCCAGTATGTTGTGGGATAAAGATGTCAGGAAAGCCATGCTGAAAGCCGACCGTGTGTCTGTAAAAGTGGATGCAGCCACAGAAGCAATGTGGCGAAAGCTTGACCGTCCGCATAAAAACCTGGATTTTAAAACCGTACGCCAGGGCATCCGTGATTTTGCATCTGAATATAACGGCTACCTGATGACAGAAAGCATGCTCATCAATGGCTATAATGACACCGAAGCGGAGCTGAAAAAAATTGCTGATTTCCTGGGGGAACTCAATCCGGATGTATCATACATTGCCATCCCCACACGCCCTCCGGCAGACAAGCGTGTTAAACCTGCCGGTGAGGAAGCCTTGCAAACTGCATGGACCTTGTTTTCAGAAAAAATACAACATGTTGAATTTCTTATTGGTTACGAAGGAAATGCCTTTGCTGCCAGCGGCAATGCAGAATCTGATATCCTTAGTATTACCGCAGTACACCCCATGCGCGAAGATGCTGTGGAAGCGTTGTTGGAAAAGGATAACGCGAGCATGCAACTAATAGAACAACTCATCACCGACAAAAAAATCCTGCGCCTGAATTTTGGCGGACATGATTTTTATTTGCGAAAATTGAGGTGAAGCCTTGTGCAATTTCAAACATTTTTTTACATTTGTCATCCAATTCATTAATTGCCCAGGTGGCGGAATTGGTAGACGCGCTGGTCTCAAACACCAGTGGTAGCAATACCGTGTCGGTTCGATCCCGACCCTGGGTACGAGCCCTCGAAAGAGGGCTTTTTTACAGATGATACATAATACAACGATGAAAACAGATAAACATCCCAATCCGGAAAAACAACATCAATTTGATCTGCATTACCTTGAAATGGCTCAAATCTGGGCTAAAAATTCGTATTGCAAACGACGTCAGGTTGGGGCATTGTTGGTAAAAGACAGAATGATTATTTCTGATGGTTATAATGGAACCCCTTCAGGTTTTGAAAACAACTGTGAAGATGTAAATCACGTTACCAAACCTTATGTGCTACATGCTGAAGCCAATGCCATTACTAAGGTTGCGAAATCCAACAACAACAGTGAAGGAGCCACTTTATATGTGACCACATCACCCTGCATCGAATGTTCAAAGTTGATTATTCAGGCAGGCATTGTCCGGGTGGTTTATCAACATCATTATTCAAAAAACGAAGGGCTTCAATTGCTCGAAAGGGCAGGAATAGAAGTTGTTCATCTAAAATTATAATCTCGTTATGAGCAAAAGACAACTATATTTACCCATCATCATTGCTGTATCTCTTGTGGCGGGTATATTCATAAGCAGTCTTATAACAGAAGGCAATACCGGGTTTCTAAAACAAGAAAAAGATGCCCAAAACAAGCTCAACGCCATGTTGGATTTTATATCGGAAAATTACGTGGATACGATCAACAAAGCTGAATTGATCGAAGATGCTATCCCGACTTTCCTGGAAAAACTCGATCCGCATTCCCTATATATCCCTGCAAAAAACCTGAAAGAAATGAATGAACCCTTGCAGGGCAATTTTGAAGGCATTGGAATTCAGTTTAACATGCGCCACGATACCTTGCTTGTACTACACACAATATCCGGAGGTCCAAGCGAAGCAGCCGGCGTACGCCCGGGAGACAGAATCATAACAGTGGACGATTCAGTCATTGCCGGCAAAAACATTTCCACACATGATATCATGAAGATGCTGAAAGGGGAAAAAGGAACCAAAGTGAAACTCGGCATTAAACGCGGTGAGATTGACAGCCTTATTTATTATACCATTGTCAGGGATGATATCCCTCTTTACAGTGTGGATGTATCCTACATGCCAGGGAAAGCGACAGGTTGCATTAAGATAAGCACCTTTTCAAACAAGACGTATTCTGAATTTATGTCTGCTGTGAAAAAACTGAAAGCCAAAGGGATGACAAACCTGATTTTGGATTTACGCAGCAACAGCGGTGGTATCATGGATGCTGCCAACAGAATTACGGACGAATTTTTACGTGACGGCAACATGATTGTATATACACAAGGCAGAAAACACGGAAAAACGGAAATATACGCTACAGATAAGCACAATTCACTTGTGGATGTTGATCTGGCTGTTCTGATAGACGAATTTTCAGCTTCAGCAAGTGAAATTGTTGCCGGAGCCATCCAGGATAATGACAGGGGCTGGATCATTGGCCGCCGTTCGTTTGGAAAAGGACTGGTGCAGGAACCTGTGAATTTTAATGACGGCTCAGCATTGCGTCTGACTGTTGCCAGGTATCATACCCCATCCGGCCGTTGTATCCAGAGGCCATATAAGGACGGGATTGAGGACTATTACCAGGATGTGCTTGACAGGTACCTCAATGGCGAGATGCTAAAAAAAGACAGCGTTAAACTCAACGATTCACTGAAATATACCACAACAAACGGTCGCATAGTTTATGGTGGCGGCGGGATCATGCCCGATATTTTTGTGCCTGTGGATACCACTGGAAACAGTGAATTGTATCGACAAATTCAGAATAAAAACCTGGTCTATGAATTTGCCTTCAAATATACAGAGCAACACCGGTCACGTTTAGCACAACATCAGAATATTACTCCCCTGGTCAATGATCTGGAAGACCATAAGCTGTTCCATGAATTTTTGTCATTTGTCGAAGAAAATGGGATCATAATTAAACAAAAACAATTGGGACAAAGCAAAAAGACACTAAAAACACAGGTATATGCCATGATCAGCAGGAATATCCTTAGCGATGATGGATTTTATCCCGTCATTCACCAGGTGGACACAACGTTTAAGAAAGCGTTCCAGGTGATGGAAGAAGATTGGGACTTGATGGAGTACAGCGGTTCATAGGCATCATAAAGCGAGTGTTGTATAGAAGAAGCCTGTCCTTAGCGGGGGTCGGGTAAATATGCCATTGGGTGGCAGCTTGTGTGCTGATGCCGCTACCATCAATAAAAGAAACAGGACAGGGGGCTCCCGGCATACATCCGCTAATGCTTGATATCCAGTGTTCATCGTATAGGCATAGAATCCCATGGGAATACGAGCATTGCACAACAAATCAATCCATCTGATTCATTGCATTTTTTACCAATACCACTGAGGCGATCTATGCTTATGGGGATGTAATTGATGCAGGGCTTCCGTGGAATGTGTCTCCTCATGAAATGATGTTATACCACGGTATCTTGCATGCGTATGAATCGGAAACCAATTTCAAAGAGCCTGTCATGATTATATCACGTAAGTTTTCTTATTGGAACAATAACCCCGGCTACATTGCTTTCAATATAATCCAGGGCAACGATGTGCATTATGGTTGGTTGCAACTGGAGATAAGTGAAAATTGTACCAACGGGCAATGCGTCCTTGAATACACCCTTGTGAAATCAGCATGTACGCTGGTACAGTGCAGAATAATCCTATTTTTCTCTTGGGATGAACCGTTTTTTTACCATATCCAGATATTAACCCCTGCATACACAAGCATCAAAATAACACTCCAGCCTATCCAGGATGAAATGGGTATATATTTTGCCGGATGTATTTCATTCCGGATCCACAGGTAAGCGATCAAGATAATTTTCTGTACCATATATGCAATGACAGTAGCGTATGCCACGCCTACTATGCCCATGGTTTGTATGAACCACACGGAAAGTCCGACGTTAATGGTAAGTTCAATCAGGGATGATACCATGATGGCCCTTGTTTTCTGCCAGCCAATGAGAAGGGTTTGAGGAAACAGAAGCCGTGATAGAATAAGCAGCAGGTAAACATTGAACACAGCAGCGCTCGGTAAAAAGTCAGGATTGAAAACAACCGGATACAGCCATTTGGATGTTAGCAGGAAAAGAATGCTCAGCGGAAACAATACCGTCATGAGTTTTTTTGATTTTTTGCGCATGCTTTCAAAGGCAGCAAGCTGGGTGCCTTTTGTGGAAAATTCCGGTATCATGGCATTGGAAAATGCATTGGCAAGCAGCACAACAAAAGGCAGTTCGCGCGCTCCGTATCTAAAAATAGCGAAACGGGCTTCGTCAAAGTGATAGGAAACCAGAAATCCGTCAAAGTAACTTGCCGATCCGCTCAGGAATATACTAAATATGAGAGGGGAAGCCAAATGCAAATGTTTTTTGATGAGATCAAAACGCACCTGTATTTTGCTGTATCTGCGAATCAAATATATCAGAAAAAGGAATTTCAGTGCGTTTACAGCAAGCAGGCCGTACAGGCCATAGCCGAGATCATTTGTAAGCAACACCGGCATAGTAACGCAGAGCAATTGCAATGTCAAGCTTATGGTGGAAAAAAGTACAATGTTTTTGGATTGGTTTTTAAGCAGAAAAATATATTCAATCAGATTGTTGGGGCCTGACAGGATGATATAAGCTACCAGTATTTTGATGTATGGAACAGAGCTGGTATGGAGGGAGAGTAACCCGGCAAGGTAATCATTGACAAGGAACACAAAAATACCGACCATCGTGCTCATTGAAAGCATAAGCAGAGCGGAATTAAAAAGAATTCCGGTGTCGTCTTTTGAGGTGGATCGGGCAGGCACCTGGTTTCTAAAGAGTGGCATCAGTGACTGAATGATGCCTGATATCCAGAAAAAACTCACACCACCTGCAATAAGCAGGAAGGTTTCATAAATTCCGATTTCGCCCTGTTTCAATGCAGATTTTGAAAAAATGATGCTAATTAAAAACAAAATACCAAACCTGAACAGTTGAAAAAACTGCAATCCGGTAATATTATTGATATATTTACCAGGTTTGAACATTGTAATTTTTTTCAAAGATAGCATTCCCTGATGGTTGAAGATTTATTTTTCAAAAATCTTTTTTTATGGCAATGGATTTTTATATCTTTGTTGCCCTGAAATGGTGGGAGTAGCTCAGGTGGTTAGAGCACTGGATTGTGGTTCCAGGGGTCGTGGGTTCAAATCCCATCTTCCACCCTAAAAAAGGCTCCTTTTTTCGGGAGCCTTTGTTATTGCAAGCTGTCGAATGGAACTTGTTTCAATGAAGACAGGGAGCAATAAAACCAAAGCTATGAAATAGCCTTTGTTTTGGTTATCC
>JAQIDD010000370.1 GCA_027858215.1 Candidatus Delongbacteria bacterium
TACCATAGTTGAGCTGCACGTCCTGGCAACATATTTCACCGGGAATCTGAGCGGCTTTTATCACCGATTTGACAATGGCATGCCCGGTTTGGTGGGGAAGATAATAATTATAATCAGCGGGTTGTTTGTTATCTTTCTTACTTATTTCATTGGCAACATTTACCATGTTTGGTACGGCACGACTTTTCACGACACGGGGTTCCATGTATAGATCACCGTATTTATCCGCCCCCAGGAAATCAATCATACGCAAATCTTCATAATTGCAGATGTATTGAACGCCAACGGGTTGTTTTGTTTCAATGCGTGATAAAACAACGGCTGCAGCGGCATCGCCAAAGCTGGTCAGGGGGACAAAATCCTTTTCATTACACAGCAACTCAGACATAACCTCCGTGTGGACAATCAGAATGTGTTTCATGGCGGGATGCTGCTTCATTTTTTGGATGGCCAGCTCCAGGTTGATGTTAAATCCCACACAGGCTGATGTGAGGCTGTGTGTTGGCGTTTGATTGTCGAAAGGCACAAAATAACATTTAAGCGTGGCTGCCAGGCCGGGGGCTTTTTCATGGGCTGTGGCCGTACTTACCATCCACATGTCGATGTCCTGGGGGGACAATCCGGCGTTGTCAATGGCCTGCCGTGATGCTTTTATGGCGAGGTCAAGGCTGTTGTCGGCTTTGGGGTAAGATTTTTTTGCAGGGGGGAAAGGCACCACATGACGGCGGTTGCGAAATCCCATCTTGTGTTCTGCCATGAACGCAAACGGACTCAGTTTTCCGCCCTGTTCAATGTAGGCATTATAGGATTCCCCCTGTTCCACACGGATTTTGTTAAAACCGTAAAGGAAGCCTTCTTCAATGGCCTGTCCAAGCTGTTGATTGGTGATGGTATATTGGCCTGGGGTAAAACCGGTGCCTGAAAAAACATAACTTTCCATAATGCTAGTTTTCTTTTTTTCTCTGCTCAAAAAACGCGTTCATTTTATCCCTGCCTTCCTTTTCAAGCAGGTGTCCGAACAGTTTGGATTCATTTTCAAAAGCCTTGGTCCGTTCAGGGTTGTGAAGGAAATCGCCGGTATGTTTGATGTGGGATTTTATTTTTACCAGCGTATCTGCGTTTACAGCCTGAATTTTTTGCTTATATACGGCTTTGAATTTTTCCAGGTCTTCATCCCTGACAATATCCTGTATCAGTCCGCATGAGTATGCTTCGATGGGTGTCATTATTTTTTGATATGTCATGGTGTATAACAACTGAGAGATGTTTGTTTTTTCCAAAAACCTGATTGTGCCCCCACCCGCAGGGATAATGCCATAGCGCATTTCAGGCAGGGCAAATTTTGATTTATCCCCGGCGATACAAACATCGCAGCTCAAACATAATTCCAGCCCTCCACCAAAGGCAATGCCCTGAACAAGACTGATGGTAAGAAAAGGAAGCGATTCAATGCGGTTGAAAATGTCCTGAATCAATATGGACGCCTTCCGCCCTGTTTCTTCGTTCATTTTTGCCATGTACTGCAAGTCACCGCCTGCCGAAAAGACTTCGGGTGTACCTGATATGAACAGGGCTTTGATGTCGTTGTTTTTTTCCAGTTTGGTAATGTTCTCGCTAAGCTCCTGCAGCAACACTGAATCCAGCGCATTCATTTTTTCAGGCTTGTGAATATGCAGGTCGGCGATGTTGTCGTGTATTTGTAGTTGGATGAACTGATGTTCCATATAGCAATGTTTTATCAAGCACGTAAAGATACGGATTTCGTTTTGTAAAGTAAAATGCCGGTATTTTTTCTTTTTTGCCACGACAGAAACAGCTGTCTCATGGATAAGGTGACGTTCTTGGTGTTCTTGTTGTTTGTTGCCCACCAGTCGGTTAGGTGACTGATACACATGATAAAGTTGTACTGTTATTTTCTTAAAATCCAAGAATTTTCCACATCAATCAAAACCACCACTTATGAACATACTTATCAACGGCAAAAGCCCAAATTGTTCATAAGTTCTTCTGAATTTTTTCTAAGATAATTTAATACCTCAAATCCGCAGTTATAAATGTTAAAAAATCGGTAAGCCCAGTAAAATTAGTATCTACAAGGCTTTCCCGATTAAATATTTTTCACTTATTTAGGTGAAAAACATCGTCGCGGATTAAAATTACATATTCTACGCAAAACATCCACCCCTGATA
>JAQIDD010000033.1 GCA_027858215.1 Candidatus Delongbacteria bacterium
GTGTTGTTAAATCAGCATTAATTTTAGAATCTCTGCCGGCGCTAAAACGCCCCCCCACGGTGATAAAATAATGCCTTTGGGTAGTAATACTTCCCTCAACATCATCAAAAAGCCGGTATTTTGCTTCAAACAATTGCATGGCTGAGAAACCGCCGAAAAAGACATCGTTGCTGATCATAATGCCTGCATTTGCATCCGGCTTCCAGCTTTTTCCGGATAGATTTTCCATAACCAGCTCATCATCTTCATGGTAAAGGTCTATTTTCGACCCATCCAATTGAGACTGCATAAATGACCAAGCAATTCCAAAATTCATAAACCACTCGTTTGTAATCTTCAGTTGATAAGCGTATGATAAAGTCAGATTGAGGTTTTTGGTAGCACCGAGCACATCATTGCTAACGGTAAGTCCGGCTGCCATATCCTCCATAAATCCATACGTGCCGGACAAACTTGATGTTGTTGGAGAACCCTCAAATCCAGTCCATTGGCTGCGGTGGTTTAAGAGAATATCAGGTTTATGCGGATCCATAGTATAAGCCGGATTGTAATAAAAATGCGAGAATATAGCATGTCTGAATTGTGGCAGTTGTTGTGAATACCCAAATTTATAACACAAAAGTAATACGATGATAATGATAAGAAACTTTCTCATACTTAGCGGATAATAGTTATATGTCCCTTAATCAACTCTTTTCCTTTGCCCAGGTCAATGATATAAAAATAGGTTCCATCCGGTAATTCCTTACCATTGTATTTTCCATTCCAGTCATTTTGATAGGCTTCGGTATGGTAAATTTCTCTCCCATCCCTGTTGTATATCCAAACTTCTGAATACGGAAATTCTGTAATGTTTTCAACCACCCAGGCATCATTTTTACCATCGCCGTTAGGTGTGATGGTATTGTGTACAATGATACAATATTCCGCTTCTTCAAGTTCAATGCTTACAACTTTTGTACAATCATAAAAATCTGTAATTGTCAGGTAATATGTACCATCCCTTACATCGGTTATTTCTGAATCATAAGACCCGGTTGACCATGCATAAGAATAAGGGGAAGTACCACCACTAACATCGGTCAATATTTCACCATCAGGCACGGCTGAACATGAAGGTGCGATGAGTTCAATTCCGGGATCAAGGCTGTCAGGTTGTTCAATTACCAGTTCAACCGTATCCGAACAATAATAAACATCATGAGCAAACACATGATATATGCCTGCCGGTAGCTGACTGACAGTATCATTTTCACTGATGATATTGTCATCACCATTGTACCAGAAAAAGGATAAAGGTGGAAATCCATCAGGGAGTTCAGCAAAAGCCTTAGCCGTAGAATCACCATAGCATTTTATGGTGTTAATAATATCAGTTTGTGCATCAATGCTGCCGGTTCTTCCGACTTCAATGCTGGTTGTATCCTGGCAATCGTGTGCATCTGTCAATGTTATTACCACCGATCCAAAAGGTAGATCTACAGGGTCTGAGCCGGTTTCACCATTGCTCCACTCAAAGCTGTAGGGCTCAGTTCCACCATCGGCTTCTACATGTCCTACCCCGGCTGCGACACCACATTCAACAGGGTCGGTAGTAAGGTTTTCAAATTCAAGGGGATCTGGCTGGCTCAGGGTAATGTAATTCTGCACCTGGCAACCGTTGGCATCGGTAATGGTTACTCCGTATTCTTCGTTTGCAATGAGATTATAAGCCACACTGTCGTTAACATCAATGCCATTTGTCCAGGTATATTCATAAGGTTCTGTTCCACCGGAGACATCCGCAATGACAGATCCATCTTCGTATCCATAACAAGTAACATTATTGATTTCTGTAAATTGCACAGCAAGGTTGTCAGGTTCCGTTACTTCAATGTTTTCAACGTAAAGGCATCCATGTGAATCGGTGATGCTTACCTCATAATTTCCTGCGTTCAGGTGATGAACGGAGTCAACGTTATGCCATTCCGGATGATTTTCCCAATCAATGGTATATCCGGGGGTCCCTCCCTGAGGAGTAATGGATATCCAGCCATTATACAACCCCTGACAGGATGTGTTTTGTATATTGATGATAAGGTCAAGTGTGTCAGGTTGTGTAATGTAAGTAGATACTGTATCCTCACACCCATGTGAATCGGTTACAGATATAAAATAATAACCAGGCGGTAAATTGCTGAGTGTGTCTGTACCAAGGCTCAGGTCATGGAACCATCTGTATGAATAAGGAGGTGTTCCGGCTTCGGGATATATCCCAATTTGTCCGTCGGCATCACCATGACAAGTTATATCGGTATCAGCAATGTTAGCCAGAAGTGAATCGGGCTGCACCACCTCAATATCTTCGTCAAGCACACAACCATTGGCATCAGTAATGGAAACGGGATAAATGCCTCCGGCCACATTTTCTATTACATACCCACTCAGAGTGGAATCTTCCCACTCGATGGAATAAGGTGGTGTGCCGTCATACGGAGAAATGGAAATGGTTCCGTTTTCATCGCTGTGACAATCAACTGCTGTAGTGGATATATCTGCAGCGAGTGCTGTAGGTGGTTCATCAATAAAAATAGAATCAACCACAGAACAACCTACCCAGTCAGAAATGGTGACATAATGCATACCTGCAGGTAAATTTGTTGCGGTATCTTCTTCCAGTCCATCGTTGTTAGATCCAAATGACCAATCATAAAAATATGGTGGCGTTCCGCCGGAAGTTGTAGCCATTATTGTGCCTGTATGCATCCCGTAACATAAAACGTCTTCGCTTTCAAGGCTGTGAATGATTGGCGGATTGATATCAACGGTGTAGTCATCTTCCGTGGTACATCCATAATCGTTTGTTGCAGTGACAGAATAATAACCGGGTTCAGCATTTAAAGAATCCAGACTGTGCATAATGCCCGAATGAACATCGCCTGTACTCCAATAATATGTCAAAGGGGCAAGGTCATCCGTGGCTTGTGCAAATATATAACCAACACTGTCACCATAGCAGAATGTTCCCTGCTCAATATACATGTTCAAATTCAATTCGGATTTATCAAAAGGAACAATCCAGGTACTATCATGAATGACTGTATCCTGCTGAAGATTTGCAACTTCCCAGGTTTCATTGAACCAATCAAGATCTGTATTGCCAATGGGGATTACCCATTCAAACAAAGGCCCGATTTCCCATGGACCTATGGCTTTTGCTGCATTTCTTTCCGGGTTAGGGATGCCCACGCCAGGCGATTGTATAGTAGATGCCGAAGCAATAACCCGTGTATTTTCTTCTGTCGAAATCTCAGGTAAAGTAAACCCTGGTAAAGTAGCAGGTTCAATGGATTGTTTAAATGGTAAATTAATAGAAATTGATACAGTCAATGCTTCTATCGTAATCTCGAAAGCAATGCTGTCCCATGTATGATTAGTAATGGTAGGTGTAATATCGTAAGTTACATCAACTAACATCGAATCATTATAAGGATCAGTGCCGTGACATGGGTATGTTATTGTCAGATCATGGCCCACGGGAACAGAAACAGAATCATTTATCCCGTCTTCAAACAATGTATCCCCGTTGTTCGGGTCTGTAATTTCATAAGGCATCTCAACAGGGAAAGCCATATTGGCCCAAATTGTGGGACAGAAAGAGATGTCCTGGTGCATGTAACTATATATATTAAAATAAGCTTGTAAAAGGCTGTAATCAATAACTGCCTCAATATTACCCATAGAAGTTGGATATTCAAGAATTATAGTATCATTCAGAAATTCAATGGCTTGCTGTATTTGTGGCCCTTCAGGAGGGGGGATTATTTCAGCCATTGCATAAATAAATTGTAATATATCCAGTTCAATATCCATATACAGGCTATCACCGGAAGCAATCAAACACTGGGTTTCAGGTTCTATATAATCCTCTGTTTCCACGTAAGGCAGTGTTACTGCTGCTGTCAGGCCTATGCCAAAATAATCGGGAATATTAATGGTATCACTATATTCATCACACCATGTAAAATCCCCATTAACATCCACACAAGGATAAATAACATGGTTCGGATCTGTTGTCCCATCAATATGGAATAAAGTGTCATGGCTGTAAGGAACTGATACCCCCGGCGGAATAAGGTGAGTAGTATCACACCCAAACACACAGACAATAAAATCCATGTACGGATTGATCATGTATTCCAAATCAAGCGTTGTCACACCTACAGGAGGGAAATATGTTTCAAGTGCCCATCCGGGCTCTACGTCATACCATGTATGAATGGTTGCCGGGCCGCCATAATCAAAACTATCATTAATGGGGAAATCGAGCGTTATTTTTACTGGATAATCCAGATCAAATGACCCGGTTTCAAAACCCGAGGCAGTGTAAGTTGATGATAATATGGTTTCAATGCCTGTCACAAATCCAACCCCGAATTGTTGCCCGAAAATATCTGTTATTTCAGTAAAGCCATATTCTTCATCAATATTAATATCAAAGAACGTATGATCAACGTTGATGGTATAAGATGAATCAGGCCCCCACATATTTTGATCATAGGCCCAATAATAAATATAATGTTCCAATGTGTTATTCTGTGCTGTTAAAGAGACAGACAGAACAGAGAAAAACACAACAAACAATAATCTTGCAACTATCTTTCGCATAATTAATTGGTCTTAACGGTTTTTAGGCTTGATATAACTGGCTTATATACAAGATCTTTGACAATTATGGGATAATTCACATTTATCCATATTGTTTTTTCATTCCCGGTAAAGAAAAAAATACGTTCATACTTCTCATTATTCACGGTATAATCAGTTATGTAAATTTTTGCTTGTTTTCCACTGTTAAGCTGCAAAACAGAATCTTTCTTCAGGTGAAATCCCTGAGTTTCAAAATATGCCTGATTCAGTGATTTTGTAGCATCTGTCATGCTGGCATTCTGAATTTCAAGAATTTGAATACTGGTGGACGAACCGGGATGAAAAAAACCACCAATAGAATCATTGTATTCAAAATACTCAGGTGGTGCCATCACAATATCCTTCCCGGGTATTTCTACCATATCCTCTTCAGAATATTCCAGCATAGCGTTTTGCTTATCCCTTAAATCTTCCAGTTCTTTTAAGCCTTCGTTCTGCGCAATAAGTGGCAAACTAATCACAAACAATATGCTCAACAAACAAAATGCTTTTTTCATAATAAGAAATAGTTTAATTTTAATCATGTAAAGCTACAAAAATTATTAAGCAGAATAAAATATTTTTTATATTTATTTCAAAACAAATAAAGTTTTAAAATCAGACAATACGGTATTAACAATGGTAATACCAAGAAACGAATGTAATTTTTTCACACCTCTTCATTTTCATCCCGGAGGGGGCTTCCCGACATCTGTCGGGATAAACTTCTCGCCCATCTTATCACCGAAACAGCCCAACACTACCGTGCCGGACTGTTTGCTTGTGATCCCGGAGGGGCTCGAACCCTCGACCCGCTGATTAAGAGTCAGCTGCTCTGCCAACTGAGCTACGGAACCATGAATTTCTGCAAAAGTAGCAATTTTTTTATTCTTTATGATGTAGATGGTATTTTTAGGCGGGCAGTGCTGTTGTACCTCAAATCCGCAGCTACATAAGTGAAATACATTTAATCGCGCAAGCCTTGTAGA
>JAQIDD010000074.1 GCA_027858215.1 Candidatus Delongbacteria bacterium
AAAATAACATTTTAATTACATGGATTTGAGGAACGATAGATAAATTTTCTTTTGCAGAATATTAACGTGGGTTATGTTATTAATGGGATAATGTAAATACCTTATCAACAGAAAAAACCAAATTTTTCATAAATTCTTCTGAATTTTCTCTAAGATAATTTAATACATCAAATCCGCAGTTATAAATGTTAAAAAATCGGGAAGCCCAGTAAAATTAGTATCTACAAGGCTTGCCCGATTAAATATTTTTCACTTATTTAGGTGAAAAACATCGTCGCGGATTAAAATTACATATTCTACGCAAAACATCCACCCCTGATAGCTGGAAAATTGTGCCCAAATCAACAGAGAACAATTTTAATCTGCCTACTGTGTACCTGCATGAAATGCTAAATGCCAATTATGAAGAAGGGGAATCATGTAAACCGCTTATTGTTGTAGAATATCTTGAATTTGAACCAATAGAATTTTACACACCCTCTGAATCCGGCCATTATAACGTTGATATCACCCTTACCGATGCTTATGGTGAAAGCATAACAATAACCGATGGCATAAACATAGATGATTGTCCCAATACCATAGCTGAAACCGAAACCGACTCACCCTACAGCCTTTACCCAAACCCTGCCACCAACAAACTCCATCTGGAAATCCCCAACTTAACACAAGCGCAGGAAGCCACAATTTACGATGCACAAGGCAAGCTTGTTTACACTCAACCCATACACTCAAAAACCGCCAGCCTTGACATCAGCAGCTTACAACCCGGCAATTACATCCTGAAAATCAACGGCATCAGCAAAAGTTTTACGGTGGTGCGGTGAGCATAAACCCATGACCCCAAGTGGAGTCAAACATGTCTAACCCCGAAGGGGTGATATATTGGTAACCCCGGGTGTAAGCTTGTCCAGCGTCGTAAAACGAAGACGGAAAGCGGAACCCGGGGGTTACACGACCACCCGCAAACCCTTTTTGGCGGGATTTTTGCTTTTCTTGCAAAAATCGTGACAAAAAGCCTTAACAATTGCTTTTATAACGGCTTCAAAAATTACAAATTCAGGGAAATCAATATTTTTTTTAGAATGTTTGTTGTTAATGATAAAAAATACAATACCTTTGCAGTCCGATTTAGAAAAAATAATTATTAAATGCAGTAATATTATAAAGTTATGCCAACAATACAGCAACTAGTCCGTAAAGGAAGAAAACGCCAGGTGGAAAAAAGTAAATCACCTGCGCTTGGTTCTTGTCCGCAGCGTAGAGGTGTATGTACAAGGGTTTATACTACAACACCAAAGAAACCTAATTCTGCAATGCGCAAGGTGGCAAGGGTCCGTTTAACCAATGGGAAAGAGGTCAATGCTTATATCCCCGGTGAAGGACATAATTTACAGGAACACTCCATTGTGTTGATTCGTGGTGGCCGTGTTAAAGACCTGCCCGGTGTACGTTATCATATTGTACGGGGTGCCCTTGATACGTCCGGTGTAGAAGGCAGAACACAAAAACGCTCAAAATACGGTGCTAAAAAACCCAAAAAATAAGATACTGATATTATGAGAAAGATTAAAAACTATACAAGAGAACGTGAGGCAGATCCGGTTTACAATGATGAACTTGTCACCCGCTTTGCCAATGATTTAATGTTGCATGGCAAGAAAGCTCAAGCCCTGAACATTATTTATAAAGCGCTCAACATTGTTGAAGAAAGAAAAAAAGACACTGAACTTTCTGCCCTCGAAATCTGGAAAAAAGCATTGCAAAACGTTACTCCATTGGTGGAAGTTAAAAGCCGCCGTATTGGAGGTGCCACATTCCAGGTGCCCATGGAAATTCGTGCCGACAGAAAAATTTCTGTTGCCAACAAATGGATGATAAAAGCTGCCCGTGGTCGTAGTGGAAAAGCAATGGGAGAAAACCTTGCCGCGGAAATTTTGGCTGCCTATAACAACGAGGGCGGTGCTGTGAAGAAAAAAGAAGAAACGCATAGAATGGCTGATGCTAACAAGGCATTTTCTCATTTTAAATTTTAATTGTATATGACCCTGGAGAACACCAGAAATATTGGATTAATGGCGCATATCGATGCTGGTAAAACTACAACCACCGAGCGAATCCTGTATTATACTGGTGTAAACTATAAACTGGGTGAAGTGCATGACGGAGCTGCAACAATGGACTGGATGCAGCAGGAACAACAAAGGGGCATTACAATTACTTCTGCGGCCACAACAACATTCTGGAAACAAAATGATACTGAATACAAGATTAATATCATTGATACCCCGGGGCATGTTGATTTTACTGTTGAAGTAGAGCGCTCACTTAGAGTATTGGATGGCGTGATTGCTGTGTTTTGTGCCGTCGGTTGTGTGGAACCACAATCGGAAACAGTGTGGAGACAAGCTGACCGCTATAAAGTGCCAAGGATTGCTTTTGTCAATAAAATGGACAGGGTAGGTGCTGATTTCTTTAAAGTGGTTGAACAAATCGAATCAAAATTGAAGGCGAAGCCAGTGCCAATGCAAATCCCTGTTGGAGAAGAAGATGATTTCAGGGGAGTTGTGGATTTAATTACTGATAAAGCCTATTTGTGGCCCCTCGATGATGACGGCCTTGGTGCAAAATATGAAATTACCGATGTCCCCGAAGATTTGGAAGACGAGGTGCATGAATGGAGGGAAAAACTAATCGAAACCATCGCAGCCTCTGATGAACAATTGTTTGAACGTTTTTTTAATGACAGAAGTGAAATTTCTGTTGAAGAATTTAAAAAAGTAACACGAAAAGCTGTATTAAACAGGGAAGTTGTTCCTGTGTTTTGCGGAGCTGCATTTAAAAACAAAGGGGTGCAACCTTTGCTTGATGCCATCACCGATTACCTCCCAAGCCCGCTGGATGTTGAAAACATTGAAGGGATTCATCCGGTTACCAATGAGCATATTTCCCGCAGGCCTGATCCTGAAGAACCGCTTGCTGCACTTTGTTTTAAAATTGCGACAAGCAGTTATGTGGGCAGACTTGCTTATTTAAGGGTGTATTCAGGTACCATTAATGCTAAACAACAAGCTTATAATGTGCGTACACAAAAACATGAACGCCTGAATAAATTGTATCAGATGCATGCCAATAAACAAAGATCGCTGGATAAAATTTCTGCCGGTGATATATGTGCTGTTGTTGGTTTTAAAGACATTAAAACAGGCGATACCCTATGTGATAAAAACAACCCGGTTATTCTTGAAACCATGCAGTTTCCGGAGCCGGTTATCGGGCTTGCTATTGAACCGGAAGCCCAGTCAGACCTTGAAAAAGTGGCAAAGTCACTCAATAAAATTGCCGAGGAAGATCCGACATTCACCGTAAAACATGATGAACAATCAGGTCAAACCATTATTAATGGTATGGGGGAATTGCATTTGGAAATTCTTATTGACAGGCTTAAACATGAATTTGGCCTGAATCTGAACTATGGGAACCCTCATGTAAATTATAAAGAGAGGTTGGAAGGCGAAGTTAAGCATAGAGAAGTATTCAAAAAACAAACCGGAGGCAAAGGTAAATTTGCTGATATTGAAGTAATAATGTCAGAAGTTGACGAAAAAGGATTGTTTTTTGAAAATAAGATAAAGGGAGGTGCTATCCCGAAAGAATTTATTTCTGCCGTTGAAAAAGGATTTGCTTCAGCAATGAGCAATGGCCCGTTGGCTGCTTTTCCTGTACTGGGAATTAAAGTAACACTTGTTGACGGAGGTTATCATCCAGTTGATTCTGATGAGCTTTCTTTTGAAATTGCTGCCAGACAGGCATTTAGGAATGCAAGCCGTAAAATGAACGCCAGGTTGATGGAACCGGTTATGAAATTGGAAGTAACCACACCCGAAGAATACCTCGGTGATGTTGTTGCGGATTTAAATAAACGCCGTGCTGAAATTAAAGGTATGGACGAACAAAGTGGTGCCAGAATTGTGCGTGCCATTGTTCCCCTTGCCGAACAGTTCGGTTATGTTACTGTGTTGAGAACATTAACTTCAGGAAGGGCAAACTCATCAATGGAATTTAGCCATTATGAGCCGATGCCCGCAGAGCTGGAGAAAAAAATACTTGAAAAAGGATTGTTGTTTTTTTAATTGTTAGTGTATGAGTCAGAAAATAAGAATTAAACTCAGATCTTACGATCACAACCTGTTGGATAAATCATCAGAGAAGATCGTGAAAACTGTAAAAACCACTGGTGCTGTTATTGGAGGGCCTATACCGCTCCCTACACACAAACGGATTTTTACCGTCAACCGTGCTACTTTTGTTAATAAAAAAGCACGTGAACAGTTTGAAGTGAATTCACACAAACGATTGCTGGATATTTACAGTAGTACTGCAAATACCATTGATGCGCTGATGAAACTTGAACTGCCCAGTGGTGTTGATGTGGAAATTAAAGTGTAAATCTTTTAATACTAAGTAGAAATGCAAGGAATTATAGGAAAAAAAGTAGGAATGACTTCCATCTACAGTGTTGAGGGGAAAAATATCCCATGCACTGTCATTGAAGCTGGTCCTTGTGTTGTTACACAGATTAAAACCGAAAAAACTGACGGCTATGAGGCCGTTCAGCTTGCTTTCGATGAGAAAAAAGAAAAACGTACCACCAAAGCGATGAAAAACCACTTTAAAAAGGCTAAAACAAGCCCTAAGCGTAAAGTGGTTGAATTCCGTGACTATGGTATGGAAGTGAAACATGGTGATAAAATCACTGTGGATATTTTTATCGAAGGCGAATGGTGCGATGTGAGTGGCAATACAAAAGGTAAAGGATTCCAGGGCGTGGTAAAACGCCACAATTTTTCTGGTGTTGGCGACCGTACCCACGGACAGAAAGACAGGGAAAGAGCTCCCGGTTCACTCGGTGGTTCTTCCGATCCGTCACGCGTGTTTAAAGGCATGCGTATGGGTGGACGTGACGGAGGCAAAAAAGTGAAAATGATTAGCCTCAAAGTCCTGAAAAAAATTCCCGAGAGTAATTTATTGTTAGTCAAAGGTTCCGTACCAGGTGCTAAAGGTTCATATTTAATAATTGAGAAATAATG
>JAQIDD010000105.1 GCA_027858215.1 Candidatus Delongbacteria bacterium
GCTTATGCCGTTGGCAACGGCAGTATGATGGAATATGAGATGAAATAACTGTATAAGGAAAATCCCGAAAAGGCCATTGCCAAAGCCACAAAATATTCCGTCACTACTGCCAATGAAACATTAGATAGATGGCAGGATTTGTTTAAATATTTGTTTACCAAATATATGGATGGGAATGTTAAAAAGAAAGCAGCACCTAAGGAAAACTATAAATACGTGGCTCCTGAACTGGAACAGCCCGGATATGGCGAAGAATGGTATCACCGTATCATCGAAGATACAGGAGATCAGTTTTTGATGCCTCAGGAGGAAGAATAAACCAGCGGAAAATAATAATTTGTTTATGAAATATTAATATTGTTGAGATGTACGGCCGTGCATCTCAACAATGTTTTACAGGGCGGAATTTTATGAAATACACATTGCAACCGGTGGCTAATTATTGCTCAATAAACTGTTTGTAATGTTTATAACGTCTAAAGATATGATCAACATAGAGGTATGGTTCCATGCCGCGCACATAACCGTATTTTATCATTGGTTGGTTGTAATGTCTTGGATTTGAAAGTTTAAGAATCATTTCTTCCACGTTATTATCCCATTTTGTGGGTGTGTGGTTCATAGTTTTGGCCAGGGCTTGTGCGTCGAGAACATGCCCATAGCCGCAATTGTATGAGGCCAGGGTAAATTTAATTCGCTGCACGCTATCTTCAATGTTATCAAAACGCCCATGCAATTGTTTCAAATATTTTGTGCCGCCGCGGACGTTTTGTCCCGGGTTGTAACTGTTTCTAACGCCCAATTCACGTGCTGTGGCCGGCATAAGTTGCATAAGTCCACGTGCACCTGCCCATGATCTTGCCTGCGCGTCAAATTGTGATTCCTGGTAAACCTGTGAAGCAATCAAGCGCCAATCCCAACCAACAGTACTGGCATGCGATTTTATCAGTTCGTCGTATTTACTGATCTTATTGTTGTTGAGGCTGTAAAATTCACTTTCAATGCGTGCTTTAAAGCGGTTACGGTTTTTGAAATACTTATTGTAAATGACATAATAGTCAACTTCATCTTTCATTTCACTTAGCCATTGGTTACATTCAGCCAGCAGATCATCAGATCCGGGCGGTACTGCCCAGCTAATGCGCTGAGAAAAACTTACCGGCACTTCAATATTCAGGATGGGATAGTAGGATGCCATGATGTTGGCGATGTTGTTGTCGGCAACAGTGTATTTGATTTTCCCTTCAGCCACCATCTGAATGATTTCGTCAGTGGAAAGTGCTCCGGGCAGGGTGTCAATATGGATTTTACCGCCAATTTCTTTTGACAAATTTTGCATGCGTTTAAAATAGGATGAGTTTTTCCGTATGGAAATGGTATCACCGATGAGTTCGATGGCATCATGGATGAGGGATTTTTCAATTTCACTCCAGTGCATGCTGCGCCAGTTGTCCGGTTTTTTCTGTACCAGTACCTGGTGGGTGAGAAACAGATAATCTGTGAATTGTACTCTTTCTTTCCTGTCTGTAGTGACGGTCATCCCATGAGCTAGGATGTCGGCTTCGCCGTTGCGGATTTGCGGCAGCAGGCTGTCAATATTGTTTGATACCCTGATGTCAAGTTCCAAATCCAGATGTTTGGCAAAGCGGGTTAAGAGTTCATATTCAAAACCCATGGGCTGGCCACGGTACAGAAAATAGCTGGTGTTACTGTACGTGGTAAGGGCCACCAGTTTACCATCTTTTTTAATCTCTTCGAGGCTGCGGCTTATTGGTGTTTTATGTTTTTTTCTTTGCTTTTGTTTTCTATCATTGTCGTTGTTTTGACAGGCGAAAAACATGAGTATAATACTGATAAATATACCCATAAAAATAAGCATGTTGAATTTCGGTTTGATGGAATACATATAGTTTCTTTTTGTTTTGAGAGCACAACTTACACAAATTTATCATGAAATAAAATTATTTTTGTCAATTTACAAAATTGATTGCACGAATTGACACGAATGGGTTTTGTCCAGAGATTGCCACGAATAAGCTGTCTTGCGACAGCTATTGGTTCCTTTCCACAGAGATGGTGATATGGAGAGATGGGATGAGGGATTGTATGTTTTCACTCTATCTATCTCTCTATCGGCCCATCTCACCTGCGCCAGGTGGGAGGCGGTTAGCTTACCGGCTGTGATGCCGTGCTTTTGTGACAATACAAAAGCGATTTTATGAGCTCTTTGCATTGTCATCAGAAAAGCCGGCATGACTTCCGGTAACTAGTAGCCGTACACCGACAGCAGCGAAGGCCCGCGGGCAGGAGCCGTGGCGCCTTGATAAACAATAACATACACGCTTATTCATCTGTAAAATAAAATAAGAAAAAAGATTTTGTTAAAACATGTATCGTTCGGAAAATTATTTGTAATATTGCAGTCCGAAAATTGAACAAACATTTAAAATTAAAGGTGATGGATTATTTAAAGGCTGTTGAAAAAGAATATAAGCGGGAAGTTGATTATCCTGAATTCAATGCAGGGGATACAATAACCGTAAATTATAAAATCAAGGAAGGCAACAAAGAACGTATTCAGGGATTTCGCGGTGTTGTGCTGCAAAAAAAGGGTGAAGGCATGAATAAAACCTTTACAGTGAGAAAAGCCTCCGGTGGTTACGGCGTAGAACGTATATTTCCTTTGTATTCTCCGTTTATTGACAGTATTACTGTGAATAAACACGGGAAAGTAAGGCGTTCACGTATTTTTTACTTACGTAAGCTTACCGGTAAAAAATCCCGTATTAAAGAACGTAAATTCTAGCGTTGCTTAAGATACGATTAAAAAAGCCGCTTTCCTTTTGGAGTGCGGCTTTTTGTTTGTTTGATGCTCATGTGTTCCACGCTGAATAAAAGTAATAAAATGCATTATTTTTTTATCCGTTTCAGGGCTTTTTCACAAGCTTCTTCGCCATATTGGATGATTTCAGCAGATTTGTAAAAGTCAAACGTACCGTATTTGTTTCTATCGGTTTTAACCAGTATGTCCGGGGGATATTCCCGCAATATGTTATCAGACATAATGTACAGCATAAGGCTGATAGACCTGTTCATCAGGTTAAAAATACCGGTTTTGTTATGGTTGGTGGGTGATATAAGCTTACTGATGTTTTGCTGTAAATTGATGATGGCTTTTCTGGCCATGTTGACATCTTCCGGTACTGAAACTCTAGGCTTTAGGGCCTCTTCCGGCGTTGATGGTTTTTCCCCATCATTTTCTAACCTGCTGTTTACATTGGAAACCACCAGGAGGTCATTTTTATTGCGTTCAACCCTGTTTGAAGGGATGGGATTCATGACGCCCCCATCCACAAGGTGCCGCCCGTCAATAACATAAGGTTTGAGCACGGTTGGTATGGAAATGGAAGCCCTGATTGCATTGTAAAGTTTGCCTTTGTTAAAAACCACTTCTTCTTCATTGATGATGTCAGTAGCTACAGCACAATACGGAATTTCAAGGTCCTCAATGTTTCTGTCCGGAATCATGTCTTCCAGCTCGGTGATGAGTTTTTCACCTTTCATCAATCCGCTGGTACTGATGGTAAAATCCATAAGTTTAAACACTTCAAGCTTGGTAAGGGTTTTTACCCAATCTTCCAGTGTTTTTAAACTGCCGGCAGCATATATGCCACCAACCAGTGCACCCATGCTGGAACCTGAAATGGATGTGATGTTGTAGCCGTGTTTTTCAAGGGCATTGATGACACCAATATGGGCAATGCCACGTGCTCCTCCACTGGACAATACCAATGCCACATCTTTTCTTTTCTTTTTGCTTGGTTTAAAGATCATGAGTTAAATATAACAGAATATAATAAACTGTGCAAATGGGGTATTGATGGAACACTTGATTTTCTTAGAAACGGGCTCCCGCTTTTTCAAAACTGTTGATGATGGCAGTTTTAAGTCTGAAGTCTGAAGACGGGAGCCGGGAGTCGGAAGTCAGTCTTCTGCCTGATTGATTACAATAACATAATTTCATAAAAACGTTAGTGTAAAATACCAGGGCTTTATACTTTGGCCTCGTTTTGTCTTCGGATTTCAGACTTAGCTTTTCCATCTCCCAATCTCCCCATCACTCCCGTCTCCCCCTCTCACCCATCTCTCCGTCTCCTCCTGCGTGATTAGCGTTTCCTCACATCACCTGATGCAAGGCTCATATTTGCTTTGCCGGAGAATGCAATGAAACCATCGGTGTATTGAAAAAAGCGGTAAATCTAAACCATTTGCATGTTTTACTGTTGATAGTGTTGAAAGGACATTAAAATCAGAAATCTAAAAAACAAACACTATGAAAACAATGTATAAAGCAAAAGCTACCGCCACAGGTGGCAGGAATGGAAAAGTTGAGAGCGAAGACGGACTGATATCCATGACAACCCGCGTACCCAAAAGCATGGGAGGTGAAGGCGGAGCATATACAAATCCAGAACAATTGTTTGCAGCTACCTGGTCAACCTGTTTCAACGGGGCCCTGGATCTTGTGATTAAGCAGGAAGGCGTAGAAACGGGCAAAACCAGCATCACAGCCACCGTTGGGATAGGCAAACAAAAAGACGGGCTTGGCATCAATGCAGTGATGGAAGGGCATATTCCCGGCGTAGATAAAGAAAAAGCCATGGACCTGATGAAGAAAGCGCACCAGGTATGTCCGTATTCGAAAGCAACACGTGGAAATGTGGAAGTTGAATTGCGCGTTGCTGAATAAGCATTCCATAAATAGTTGAGACATGCGGATGTGTGCCTCAACTTTTTTCAGTTCTTGGGTAGCGAATTTGCGACAATCCGTTCCCCGGCTAATCGCCCGGCAAGGAAGAGACTTTACATGATCTTCTTTCGTTCGGGTTCTAGGTTTTTCACCCATTGGTTCACCACATACTCGATTTTTTATTGAGTCTACCTGAGAGAATAATAATGTTGTGATTACCAAAATAACAAATATCGTTAGGTTTCCCTTTTTTAAGTACTGATTTCATGCTCCTATTTATTTCAAAATTAGTTGGACATAATTTATTTGTCGTTAAATATTACACACTGTGTGTTGGTTTTTTGTTGTTTATGCAAGGATCAAGTCACAAATGCAAATTTTGCCATCCCCTTCCATCGCTCCTTCAACACATCAATCCGCAAATATTTGAAAATGTTTTTATGATAAGCTTTGATGAATTAGTCATAAGCTGGAAGACCGGAGGCGGAAGGCAATCATATGCCAGATGGATTATGAGAACATAATTTTATTACAATTGGGGAGTGAAAACGCCCGGGGCTTTTTAATTCCGTCTTCCGGCTGTTATCTTCCGTCTTCCGTCTTCCGTCTCCCTCTCTCTATCTCACAAATAAGGGGTACGCCCAACAAATTAAAAAATCACAGAGAATATTAACACCAAAAGTGTTTGCCGGGTTATTTCAAATGTACATCAAAATAGTCCGACACCTTTTGCATCAGGTGAACACGGTCGTATCCGCCCACGTTGTGTTCTGCCTGCGGATACTCAAAATAATCCACCGGGATGCCGGCTTTTATGCATTCCCTGACAAACACCAGGCTGTGTTGTTGCACCACTACCGGATCAATGCCGCCGTGGATCATCATGAGTCTGCCTTCCAAATTTTTTACTTTGTCGTTGAGGCAGGCATTTTCATAACCTTCGGGGTTTTCCTCCGGTGTATCCATGTAGCGTTCGCCATACATGATTTCGTAATATTTCCAGTCTGTTACCGGGCCGCCTGCCACGCCCACTTTAAACGTATCAGGGTGATCCAGCATGAGTTTAGTTGTCATAAAACCGCCGAAACTCCAGCCATGCACCCCGATGCGCGATGTGTCAACGTATGGCAGTGACTGCAGGAATTTGATGCCTTCCATCTGGTCGGCTGTCTCATGTTTGCCAAGCTGCCGGTGTACGATGTTTTCAAATTCCAGTCCCCGGTTGTATGAACCCCGGTTGTCGAGGGTGAACATCACGTAACCGTGTTGCGCCATGTAATACTGCCATCCGCGTGCACCGCCCATCCACGATTCTGTGATCATCTGTACGTGGGGGCCGCCATACACATACACCACCGTGGGATAGGTTTGCAAGGGATCAAAATCTGCCGGCTTAATGAGGCGGTAATACAGGTCTGTTTCTCCATCGGCAGCTTTGATGGTGCCAATTTCCATGTCAACCGGTTTGACTTCTTCCAGGGGATTTTTGGCCGTAAGCACATTGCGTTCATGTGTGCCATCTGTGTTGATGATGTCATAAGCCCGTGGCACCTCAGTGCTCGAATACTCATCCAGCACATAGTTGTTGTCACTTGACAATTTGGCTGAGTGTGTGCCGGGTTGATTGGTGAGTTTTATCATCGCGCCGGACGCTATGTTGACTTTGTACAGGTGACGCTCCAGCGGGCTCTCTTTTGTGGCCTGGATAAAAACATGGTTCCCGTTATCATCAAAACCCAGGACATCAGTAACCAGCCAGTCTCCGGAGGTGATTTGTTTCAGCAGCTTGCCTTTAAGGTTGTAAAGGTACAGGTGGTTAAACCCGTCCCAACGGGATTGCCAGATGAACTCATCATTTTTGCCCGGTAAAAATTGCCCCGGATGCAAAGGCTCGGTATATTTTTCATGCGTTTCTTCAAACAGCGTTTTTTTGAATTTTCCATTTTTTGCATCGTACATATTCAGTTGCATGTGGTCCTGGCCACGGTTTACAATGGCAATCAAAATGTACTTGTTATCTGGTGTCCAGGCCAGGTTGGTCAGGTATTGTTCCTTGTCGCCATCTGTTTGTAATTGAATGTCTTCGCCGCTTGCCACATCATACACGCGGACAGTGGTTTCTTCGGATTTCATGCCGGCCATGGGGTATTTGATGTTGTCAACGCTGGCCACACGCGTTGTGATGTCAATGAGCGGGTAATCAGACACATTGCTTTCATCTTTCACATAATAAGCCAGTTTTTTGCCGTCGGGGGACCAAAAAGTACCTTTTTCGATGCCAAATTCACGCCGTGACACACTTTGTCCGTAAATAATATCCAGGTTGCGGTCATTGCTGATGCTGGTGACTTCGCCCTTGTCATCTGTGATAAACACATTGTTGCCTGAGGTAAAAGCCATCCTTCTTTTATCTGCCCTGATGTCATAGTTTTCACTGTTTTCGGGAAACTGCATCTTGCTGACAATGCTGTCTTTTTCTAGGTCATACAGCAGCCAGTGGCCTGAGGTTTGAAAACTGATTTGCCCGTTGTTTTGCCAGGTAATGGACGGGAAATATTTTGGCGCCTCAATGTTGCTGGCCATTATGGCTGTTCCCAGTTGCTCCAGGCTTATGATTTCAGCGGCTTCGTCTGATTGAACGGATTCACTCAGCAGTTTTTCCCCCACGATATAGGTAAGATCGCGGCTGCCCGGTCTCCACTGAATGTTACGCCTGTGTTCCGGACGGTATTCCCGCCCCATGCCGATGACAGCGTCTTCGATGCTGAGAACCTTGTCCTGTGCCGGACTGAGCTGAAAAACAAAAATGGTAGTCAGAAAAATTGCAAATGCTCTGATAAATGATTTCATGGTATTGAAAATTGGTTCGTATGTGACAAATATAATCCAATAAGCGTAAAAATAATGCAGTTCTCCAAACCAAATGCTTAAAATAAGTATAATGATGCGGGCGTGCCCCTTATTTATTTTTTAATAAATCGGATAAAAATCAAATAAGGGTCGGTCTCCGGTTGCAAGCTGACTTGGCTCTATTGCTGTTGCCATGCCTGAACTGGAGCTTTCTCCGGCAGCTCTGTTCAGGCAGGACCCAGCAACACATCGCCTGCGGCAGGCTTTCCACCTCCGCCCTCACGCAGAGAGGCAATATCGCATTGTAAAATCATGTTACATGTTTATACCAAATTTATCTAACCATGAAAAATAGTGCGGTTGTATTTTTTATGCTATGCTGCTATGCCATAATGTCTGGCTTTACTCAACCTGTTATGTAAAATACAGCAATGCATATTTTCCTGCTTTATCAAGTGTAACCATCGGGAAAAAATACGTGTTGATACCTGCTGAAAACCGCAGTTTGATATTTACCTTGCCAAAAACATATTCCATTTACCGCTGCCTTGAAAACAACCTGATTGTTTTTTGTGCGTGCCATGAATACAAAAAAGAAAACGTTTCGTGACCTGACATTTACAATGAAAAAAGATTCAACGGGGTATATACC
>JAQIDD010000195.1 GCA_027858215.1 Candidatus Delongbacteria bacterium
AAATCGCTGACCCTCTCCTGATCTTGTAAAAAATTATCATCTGCAAACAAAATATGGTTTTTATGATAGGCATGATACAAAACGGAGATGTCTTTAAGGATGGTTGCCGTAGAAGTGAAACGGAACTTTGAAATTTTACTCAATTTACTGCAAAAAATACAATGGTATAGACATCCTCTTGATGATAATAAAACGGCTATATCGTATTTTTTGTGATCAAAAAGATGATATGGAAAACGTGGCAACTTTTTCAAGTCAACAGTTTCATTGTGTTCAGCATTATGAATGATATTGTTATTGCTGCCTCTGAATGATGTATTGGGTATATTTGTGATCTCAGTATTAGACTTTAGATTGTCGTACAAATCCACAATGTGGTTTTCTGCCTCACCTCTGTAAACAACATCAATGAAAGGATTTTCGAGTACTTCTTCAGGGACATTGGATGGATGAACGCCACCGAAAACAATGTGACAATCAGGGTAAGTTTGCTTTAATTTTTCTGCAATGTTAAGAGAATTGGCATAATTTGCTGTTATTACGGAAAATCCAAAAACGTATGGTTTTTCCAGTTTTGTGGTTAAAGCATGGATTTTTGAAAAAATGTTGTTTTCAGTTACCTGATCAACCAAATATGCATTTTTCCCTGCCTGATGTAAAACAGAGATCAAATAACCCAGTCCAAATGGTATGACATGTGGAGTGTATTTTTGAAAAATGCCAAAAATCTTGCCTGAGGATGAATTAATAAAGATCATTTATTGTCCTTTACAAACACAAATAGAATTCTACAAAATTGTGTTGTTTTCCTACTTCATTTATTAATCAAAATTAATATAATAATTGATTGGATTGTAAAAATGATTATATGAATTTTGAAAAGCCAGACTGGACATTATGTTACACGTGTGTTAACATAATATTAACTGTGTTTTATATGGTAAAGGATTAATTATGCGTTGATGTTTAAATTTATTATTTTCGTGATGCAAAACAGCCAACTAAAAACATGTGATTATGGATCAGACTACAGTTGATATCAAAGCTTTGAATGAGCGTATCCAGGAAGAAAGCAGCTTTATGGACATGCTGAATATGGAAATGTCAAAAGTGATTGTAGGGCAAAAACCACTACTGGAAGGAATGTTGGTGGGGTTGTTGTCAAATGGGCATGTGCTGCTCGAAGGGGTGCCCGGATTAGCTAAAACCCTTGCCATTAGCACCCTGGCAAGCACCGTCAATGCAGGATTCAGTAGGATTCAGTTTACGCCAGACCTTTTGCCTGCCGATTTGGTTGGTACATTGATTTACAGCCAGAAAAATGAAGAGTTTCTGGTGAAAAAAGGACCGATCTTTAGCAATTTCATCCTTGCTGATGAGATAAACAGGGCCCCTGCCAAAGTACAATCTGCCTTGCTCGAAGCCATGCAGGAACGACAGGTTACCATCGGGGATGAAACTTATCCGCTCGAAGAACCTTTTTTAGTGCTAGCTACACAAAATCCCATAGAACAGGAGGGAACCTATCCGCTTCCTGAAGCCCAGGTTGACCGTTTTATGGTGAAAATTGTGATTGATTACCCAACCAGGGAAGAAGAAAGAAAAATCATTCGTGAAAATGTGGTAGGCAAATTCCCGGTAGCAAATCAGGTGATAAAACCGGAACAAATTCTGAAAGCCCGACAAGTGGTCAGGGATGTGTATATGGATGAAAAAATTGAAAACTATATTCTTGACATTGTCTTTGCTACCCGTTATCCTGAACAATTTGGGTTGGAAAAAATTCAGCATATGATCTCATTTGGAGGATCGCCACGTGCAAGCATTAACCTTTCCCTGGCTTCCAAAGCATTTGCCTTTATAAAACGGCGTGGTTATGTGCTGCCCGAAGATGTGCGTGCCATGTGTCATAATGTGTTGCGCCATCGCATGGGACTTACTTACGAAGCTGAAGCTGAAAATGTTACCGTCGATGAACTGGTTAGTGAAATATTGAATAAAGTGGAAGTACCTTAGAGGAGTTAGATGATAGGTAATGGGTTTTAGGTGTGGGTTGTTTGGTTTTGAAATAATTTGATGTTAACAAATTTTGATATGTTAGAATCATTCAATGAAAAATATAAAAAAAGAAGTTATGCTTTTTCAGTCAGACTGGTTAAGTACTGTATGAAATTAAGAAAAAATGGAGTTCCTTATGATTTATTTAGCCAACTGTTGAAAGCAGGAACATCTTTCCCTGCAAATTTCCGTGCTGCAACACAAGCACGTTCAGATGCAGAATATTATTCAAAATTATGTATTTCTGTTGAAGAAGGGGACGAAACAATTTTTTGGTTAGATTTATTGGAAGATTCCGGGTTAGCAAAATCCGATGATGAACTCATTTTTTTGCAACAAGAAAGTCAGGAACTGGTA
>JAQIDD010000058.1 GCA_027858215.1 Candidatus Delongbacteria bacterium
ATATTAATCAGTCATAAACTATGAAAAAAATAGCATATATATTCCGTCAGATGTACTTGCTGATACAAAAGAAAAACCTTCGATTATTAGCTCCACTGCTACTTATTCTGGCATTTTTGGCTATCCTCGTTTATTATATTGGACCTGCAGTCATTGTATCATTCATATATGCTGGCGTTTAAAACTTTTGGCTAATATCATAAAACATTGTTTTATATTATGTTAATTGGGAATAAAATGAAAGAAAAGCAAAGAATTTGCAAGCGTTGCGTTATGCCCGAATCACCCCCCGATATATATCTCAGTGAGGAAGGAATTTGCAATTTGTGTGTTGCTTATGACTCATCGGTCCATACTGCAAACAAGAAACCGCTGGAAAATGATTTTATAAAAATACTGAATAAAAATAAAAGCAGGGGTAAATATGACTGTATGGTAATGTGCAGTGGAGGTAAAGATAGCACCTCTGCACTCTATTATATGAAAAAGCGATATAAGCTTAACCCACTGGCCTTTACATTTGATCACGGTTTTGAACCGGATGACGCAATGGAGAACATTAAAAAAGCAACAGATGTCCTTAATGTGGACTTCATGCTTTACAAATCCATGTACATGGCTGATATGTTCAGAAAAATTATTACCAGCGGCTCTCCCACTGTTTTGTGTCACCCATGTTCAATATGGTATATGGACCTTGCTTATGATATTGCCGAACGCTTTAATATCCCGATAATTGTTGCAGGCTGGACATCAGGGCAGTCCTCAAATGATGCAATTGAAATAAAATCCGGTTGTGGACAACATAATCCTGAATTCAGACAAATGTCGGAAAATACGGAAGCTTTTCTTAAAAAAGGAATAGATATGCCAAAATATAAGCACTTTCCGAAAAGCATGCAGGCGGTAATAAAAAAACATAAAAAAAGAAAAAGAGCACAAGTGATATCGCCACATTGGTTTTTACCATACGGCCCTGATGATTATGTCCCTTTAATACAAAAAGAACTTGGCTGGAAATACCCAAAACACAGCTATCCCAAAGGATCAACCAATTGCTCCCTGAATTTTTTATCTGTTTATTATGCAATGAAGCATTATGGATATACACATTATCATGTTGAAGCAAGCAAACTGATACGCCAGGGCCACTTGCTCAGGGAAGAAGCACTGGAGCAACTTAAAATCAATTTTGATGAGGAAACCTTGCAGAGGGAATCTAATAAATTAGGTATAAACTTCAATGAATACAAATGAAAATATTGGGAATTTCATCATATTATCATGATTCCTCAGCCTGCATTATTTCCGACGGACAATTAGTTGCTGCAGTACAAGAAGAACGTTTCGACAGAATAAAAAACTCATCCGGACTACCTGTGCAATCTATAAACTTTTGTGTTCAGGAGGCAAATATTGGTTTTTCGGATATCGATCTCATTGCATATTATGAAAAACCTTACAGTAAATTTCAAAGGATTATCCAGGATTATGTAGAAAAATTTCCCCTGTCATATGGATCATTTTTAAGGAATATGCCATTTTGGCTGCAAGATAGATTGATTTTGCCACTGGTTTTGAAAAAGGAATTTGCTTACAAAAGGGAGATTGTATTTATTCCTCATCATTATTCACATGCAGCCAGCAGTTTTTTCCTCTCTCCCTTTTCAAAAGCCGGCATTATTACTGCTGATGGAGTTGGTGAACTGGAAAGCACATGTTATGGCGAAGGCAATGGAAATAAAATCAAACTTCATAAACAAATCAATTATCCGAATTCACTCGGCTTGCTTTACACAGCAATCACTACATTTCTGGGCTTCAAGGCTAATAGTGGTGAGGGAACCAGTATGGCTCTTGCCAGTTTTGGTAAGCCTGATTATATTAAAGAATTCGAAGAACTTATTCATGTTGCAGAGGATGGTAGTTATATGCTAAACAAGCGTTACTTCCCCATGAATATTGGTAAAAAGATGTATTCCAGGCGAATTGTAAAATTATTAGGAAAAAGCAGGGCGCCTGATGAGGAAATTAACGAAAGACACCAAGCTATTGCAGCAACATTACAGTATGTAGTCGAAGATGTTTTAATGAAAATTGCCCGGCAGACGGTAAAACAAACCGGCAATCATAATTTATGTTTTTCCGGTGGTGTTTTTTTGAATTGCGTGGCAAATCAAAAAATACTTGACCTCCCTGAAGTTGAAAATGTGTTTATTCAACCTGCTGCCGGTGATGCAGGAGGAGCTGTTGGTGCTGCATTTTATGCCTGGCACCAGATATATGATAAACCAAGAAAATATCAGATGGAACATGCCTACCTAGGGCCTGATTTTTCAGCAAAAAGAATACGGGCAGCATTTGTTAAAAACCACCTTAATGCAAAAAAATGTAGTGAAGATGAATTGCTTAATATTGTGACAGAAAAGATAATTTCAGGGAAAACCGTAGGCTGGATGCAGGGAAAACTTGAATTCGGGCCAAGAGCTCTGGGTAACAGATCTATTTTGGCTGATGCAAGAAACCCTGAAATGGTAAATATCCTTAACAAAAAAATCAAACACAGGGAATGGTTCAGGCCTTTTGCTCCTATTGTTAAAGAAGAAAAAGCCAATGAATATTTTAAACTCAAAAACATGTCCCCCTTTATGCTGCTTGCTCCTGAAGTACGGCCCGCTATGAGAGATATTATTCCTGCCGTAACTCATGTTGATAACACGGCAAGGGTGCAAACAGTCAATAAAGACATCAATCCTTTGTTGTGGAAATTGCTGGATACTATGGAAGCAAAAACAGGCGTGCCGGTAATAATAAATACGTCATTTAATCTTAAAGGAGAACCTATTGTTTGTAAACCGGAAGAAGCCATTGCCGATTTTTTAAAAACTGAAATGGACGCTTTAGTTG
>JAQIDD010000371.1 GCA_027858215.1 Candidatus Delongbacteria bacterium
TGTTTATCCTACGGTTTTTTTAGGAACAAATTAGTAATGCATCATTTAAAAAATCAAAACTATAATTTAAATTTTAAATCGCAAAAAAATTAATATGTTTTCATTTAACAATGCCACAATCATTAAAACAATCTGTTTTGATCCCTAAAGTGCCTATGCATTTTTAAAAATAAGCTATTCGGGGATAGGAAAGAAAGAAGGGGATAATCTCTTTATTTTTTAATTTTATACAGTGTCAGACTGAGGGGTTTTTATATCTTTGGATTGGTTTTTCCAAAAGTCAACCCCGATAGTCCCGGCGGTGACTTTCCTGCCTGGCCGGGTGCCACAAGAAATGTCTGGCGGGCAGGTAAGCCGGAGGACGGGCAAAAGATGTCAGAAAATGAAATTAATGCTGCCAATAAAATGAACAAAAACGGCCGTTCATACCTGTTTTTTACGCTGATTCTCCTGGTCAGCCTCGGGTTTTTAATTGCCGATTTGCTTACAGGAAGCACTGACATTGGTTTTCAGAACATTATGACATGGATATCCGGGAAGGCAGATGTTCAGGAAAGTTGGTACAGTGCATTTAAGCTTTTCCGGTTGCCCCGTGTAATTACAGCCGTCCTGGCAGGAGCTGCATTGTCTGTGAGTGGGTTGCTGATGCAGACCTTGTTCAGAAATCCGCTGGCCGGGCCTTACATTCTTGGTATCAGCTCCGGAGCAAGCCTCGGTGTTGCCATGGTTGTGCTTGGGGCAGGCGTTGTTGGCGGTGGTTCAATCCTTGCATCAGGTGCCGGAAGTTTGTGGCTGGTGATAGCAGGTGCTGTAGGTGCAGGCTTGATAATGCTGCTCATATCTCTCATCTCAATACGCCAGAAAGACATCATGACACTGCTTATCCTTGGTGTGCTTATTGGTGCTGTGGTATCTGCCATTGTAGGACTGCTGCAATACCTGAGCCAGGCAAGTGACCTGAAACTGTATGTGCTGTGGACCATGGGCAGCCTGCGTGGTGTTTCACCAAACGATCTGCGATTGCTTGTGCCGCTTATCCTGGCGGGCCTGGTGATGGCATGGATAATGTCAAAACACCTCAACATTCTATTGCTTGGGGAAGAAAATGCCCGCGCCATGGGCACACCTATTATGATTACCCGCATTGTGATATTTGTTTGTGTGTCTTTGCTGGCAGGGAGCATCACCGCTTTTTGTGGCCCCATCGGTTTTATTGGTATTGCTGTGCCACATATTGTACGCAGCATTTTCCGCTGCTCCGACCACAGGTGGCTTGTGCCGGCGAGCATAATAGCCGGGGCAGGGGTGATGCTGTTTTCTGATATGCTCAGTAATTTTGGACCCGGGAATGCCGTTTTACCTATAAACTCTATCACTTCGCTGGTAGGTATCCCTTTTATCCTGTGGCTGATACTGAGTAAACGTAAAAGCTTTTTCCAATGATGCATGATGAAAACACATACCTCAGTGCTGAAAACCTGTCGGTTGGATATGGTAACATTCCGTTGCTGGAAAACCTCAGCCTGCATGCCGGTTCTTCCCAGGTAATTGCCCTCACAGGACCAAACGGCACAGGAAAAAGTACCCTCCTGAAAACACTGATGGGCTTGATTCCTGCATTAAGCGGTGAATTGAACATTATGGAACAAAATCCCGCCAACATGCCACCCCGGAAAAAAGCACAGCTTGTGAGTTTTGTGGCTGCCAATGCCGGTTTGCCATCAAACCTCTATGTGCATGAACTGGTTGCATACGGTCGGTATCCATACGGTGGTTTACTCAGCCGGATAACACAGGAGGACAAAATCAAACAACAAAGGGCCATGAACCAGATGCTGGTGGATCATTTGGCTGGCCGGCGGATAGGAGAGATCAGTGATGGCGAAAAACAACGTGTGATGATTGCCCGTGCGCTGGCACAGGATACGCCCCTTGTAATCCTTGATGAACCGGCAGCCCACCTTGACATTAAAAACCGCTATGAGCTTATGAAATTATTGAGCAGACAGGCTGCCGTGTTTGGAAAATGCATCATTTTTTCCACTCACGACCTTGAAATTATGCTCAACAACTCTGACTTGATGTGGATGATTGATAACAAAAGCATTGTCAGCGGCTTGCCCGAAGACCTTGTGATGCAAGGAAAGATTGATGACCTGGTGCCATCAGAGCAAATTGTGTTTGATATGCAAAGCGGAAAATTTACCATGCCTGTCAGGAAATCAGCTACAGTATGTTTACAATCCAAAAGCGATGAGGCTGGTAATGTTTCAGCCCGGGCTTATCACAGATGGACGGCCCATGCCCTTGACCGTTACGGATTTTCTGTTGAGTGTAACAAAACGGGGGATATAAACGTTATTATCAACATAAAAGAAAATAATGTGAATTGGGAGTGCCTGGTACAGGACAACCAAATTCAGTGTAAAAGTGTACAAGAACTGATACTGAAACTAAAAAAACACATATTATGAACAATCTGAAAAAAATTACTGCTTACCTCCTCGTGTTTATTATTATTGTCATGACCATTCTGGCTATTTTGGGTATATGGGATGTGATAAACCTCGAAAATATCCTGAAACGTTCATTGACATCACTTTTTGTGATATTTGTGTCATCGGTCATTGTGTTGTTTATTTTCTCTGTGTTGATCAGGGATGATAAACAGTCAAAATCACGGATACATCAAAATCAAGGCACACAGGCAGAAGATGCTGGTAAGTAGAGTATAATTCGGGCGCGTCCCTTATTTGTTTTTTCTCCCTGCCACTCACCATTTATAAAGTTCCAAACTTTAGAAAAGGTCTTCTGGTTATAAAAAAAAACAAATAAGGGTCGGTCTTCGCCTTTTATCTGCCATCCATAGCGGCTGTATTTGCAATCCCCGTTAGGAGCTCCCCCGGTCGCTCTGCCGGATGATGCAAAATACAAAGCCGCCCTGCATGGCAGGATATCCGGCTACGCCCTCGCGCAGATGTCGGGCAAGCAGTAAGATAACCCGGAAAATAATTTTTCTTCTTATACCCTCAAATGTGCAAGTGATTTGTGTGGCGTGGAGCTGTATATCTCCTTTCGTCCGCTTTCTGGCGGTCAGTGTCGGGATAGGTGAAACAAGAAAATCCTGAATATTAATTTTGTTTGTTTATAATGCATTGAATTATTTTATGTACATTTGATAACTGAATAAATTGTTTAACAAACTAAAATCAAACACTATGAAAACAAAATTTTTACTTATGATTTGCTTGCTGATTACTACAGGGCTAGTGGCTCAGCCGGCGTTTACCTTAGTAGAAGACAATCTTCTTGAAGGATGTGAATATGGGGACATTGTTTATGATGAAAGTTCAGGCATCGGTTTTGTTACTAATGGCCGTGATGTTTTCATGACAACAGATGGATCTACATGGGAATTGACTGATTTTCCTGGTTTAATTGATCGTGATTATATTGATGATTTAGCTTTGCTTGATGGCAGGTTTTTTATGGCTGCTGCTGGTTCATTTTATGAATATAATATCGCCGGTGGTTTCTGGGAAGAACAAGCGGGCATTACTAATGGCTACGTGAATAGCACTCACACGGTTAACGGCAAGTTGTTTGCGATTGGTACATATTATACAGGAGATACTTATATTTTCACATCTGATAATTATGGTACAAATTGGAATGAAAGAGCATTCCTGGGACAGGACTGGTATGATATAGTTGATGATTCCTATGGATATTTCATTTTTGCTAACCAAGACAGTGTGTGTTATACTTCTGATGGTATTAATGTGACTACGATTGATTTTACCGCAATAGGTGGGCTTGGCAATGGAGACGCTGCCTACATGACAGCAGAACAAAGCACTGATTATTTTTATTACAAAGGGGATACAATAGCCCGGTATGATGCATCTGATGATACTTGGACAGGGCTGACACAAAGTGCTGTAGCTAATGTGATTATGTTCGAAGGAGCAGCTGCTTGTGATTCCGTTTTATACCTGGGTGCTGTTTCTTTTTCAGGCTTTAGCCTTGGTGTGCATCTCCTGGCAAGCTATGATCACGGTGACACCTGGACTGAAATAGCAAATCCGGGGATAGGATCTTTGCCTTTTATCGAAAATGTTTACCAGTATGCTGAAGATGGCTATTTTATTAATTCAGTGATGTATGAATTGTTTGCATCCACTGATGGAACAACATTTACCTCTACTCAAGATAATTTATACAATGCCAGATATCAAATTGCAGTAAATGATAACGTTGTTATTCGTGGTACCGAAAATTTCGGTATTGTTCGAAGTGAAGATTTGCTTACATGGAATTCTGGGAATTCCGGATTGCCTGCATTATTGGAGGATATAATCTGGGTAGTTGATGTATTAAATCATAATGGAACGCTGTATGCATCCATTATTACCGATCCGATGAACAATGCCTGTGGTTTATTTAAAAGCACAAATAATGGCCAGTCTTGGAGTGAGGTAGCAACCCACCCGTCTGATGATGTTTTTCTTTTTGGCGGTAATGACGGCGATTATTTTTACATTGTGTTGGAAACCCAAACAGGCAGGGAATATTTAGGATACAATGCCGATGCTTCTTCATACTTAGATCTTACCAGTTCCATTGAAGCGCTGAATCCAACAAAAGTATTTGGTGTAACTGGAGATGGAACTTATACCTATTTGTTTATGGAAACAGCATCGGATAACACGGTGGTGTATTATTCCGATGACCATGGTCAGAATTGGACAGAAACGCTCTTTAATGAAACCAGTCTCGAGTTTTGCCTCTCTGAGGAAGGCTCAAGTTATCAAGGCAAAGCAGCTACAATGATTGATGATGACGGGCTTCCCGCTGTGCTGATGTATGATGATTATAATTCTACGAATCAATTGTATAAACTTAATAATGATATGACAGACTGGGAAGAAGTAGTAGCCACTGGTTTACCCTCCGGATCAAAAATAGCGTTTACGCTGAATTCAAATGTTACAGATCACGAAAACATCATTGTTTGTTCTGAAGGTGTGTTTTCAGGATCTTCAATGGATACATGGAACGCCTATGGTGGTGGCTTTCGTCAAGGTATTGATGTGGTTACCGGTGGGTTGATGGGAACAGAACTTGTTATGGGTACTAACGGTTCCGGCATCTGGACCATTGAACTTATTCCCACAGGCAAAGAAACGGTTGATGTTGGTTGAACAGAAATCTACCCCAACCCGGCCACGGATTCATGGACACTGAATTTTGCTGATAGCGGTTCACGGATTGTCAGGCTAAAAGATTTGAATGGCCGTATTATACGTGAATATGTGGTGGAAGATACGCACTTTAAAATCCAGGCAGGCGATTTGAATTCGTCCGTGTATTTCCTCGACATTGAAGCAGGAAATCAACACCAGGTAATGAAACTGATCAGGCAATAGCTTGAAATTATATTGTTTTACATGTAAAATAAAAGCTCCCAACCGGGAGCTTTTATTTGTTATCTGCCGTATCAGCAGGTTTGTTTCTTTTGTCGTTTCCTTGCGGGCGTCTTTTACCGTATGAGCCCCTGAAAATTTCCCCTTTCCGGGTTTTTTTATCTCCTTTTCCCATA
>JAQIDD010000390.1 GCA_027858215.1 Candidatus Delongbacteria bacterium
TACGCTCGTATTTAAAACAGTCATTTACGAAAGTAAAATCCTTGGTTTTAAATACTTCGCAGGCCTCGAACTCAAACATTATGAACAAGACAATGATTTTATTGACGAACACTAAATAGGGATGTGTCACAGATAGACACAGATGGTTGTCTTACGACATTTTTTTTGTTTTGCCACACCTGCCTGACGGCAGTCAGAGATTTTCACAGATTATCACAGAGCGGTAGTTTGCAACAGGAATATTATTTCAGATATTGAGACAAGCCTTTTTTGCTGATGATTTTTATTTTGTTCCTTTTAGAGCGGATAATGTTTTCGGAATTAAGTTCCCTAATGGTTCTGCTTAACGATGGTCTGGTTATGCCAAACATATCTGCAATGTCCTGGTGTGTATGTGGAATGATGAACTCATCTGCCTGGAATTTTTGTACCTGTTCAAGCAAATAGTAAGCAACTTTCCCTTTGATGGAGTGTAAGCCCAGTATTTTTAATTTTTGGGAAAGGTATTGAATGTTGTTTGCTATGATATCCAGATAATTATTTAAAATAGGCAGGTTGGTTGCAAATAAATGAGACAGCGCATCTTTGGGAATCAAAAGAATTTTTGTGTCTTCTTTGGATGTAACAATGTATGGTAAAATATTGTTTTCCCCGTATAACAAAGAAGGGGAAACGGCATCCGGAGCTTTGATGTTATTCACAAGAAGCACATTGCCTTCAAAATCTGTAATTTCCAACGATACAGATCCTTTTACCAATATCATCATCTGGGTATATTCATCGCCTGCAAAAAAAATAACATCATTTTTTTTGTAACTTTTTGTCTGGTGATGAATGCTTTTTATTGTCGTTCCTATCTCGTGATTGTTGAGGTTTCTGAAAAGAAAATTTTTGCTCAACACATCGGTATAATTCAAACAACAATAACTGCATTTGTTATTGCATACCGGGATAAGCTCTGTTTTTTCCTGTGTTTTTCCGTTTTGTAACATTTGTTACTGAATTTGTTCAAATATAGCGGTATTTTTACAAACAAAAATACGTTTAATGTTTTACTTAAAAAAAGAAAAAACTATGAAAATGTTTTGTTATCAATGTCAGGAAACGGCCAATAGAACCGGCTGTACAATTGCAGGGGTCTGTGGTAAGAAGGACGACCTTGCCAATATGATGGACTTGCTGATTTACGTTACCAAAGGGGTATCAATATTGGCTGTAAAGGCCCGCGAATCAGGGATTGAAACCCCAAAAGCCAATAAATTTGTGTTTGAGGCCTTGTTCAACACCATTACCAATGTCAATTTTGACAAAGCCGCCATCATAGCCAAAATCAGGGATGGATTTGCCGTGCGCGATGAGCATAAAGAGAAACTTGCTACTGCTGGTGTAAAAACTGAAGGCCTGCATCCCTCAACCAGTTGGTTTACTGAGGATGAAGCTGAAATGGAACGCAAAAGCGAAAGCCCGGAAATAGGGGTGCTTGCCACAGAAAACGAGGATGTACGCTCGCTGCGTGAGTTGCTTACCTACGGTGTAAAAGGTATAGCTGCCTACGCTGAGCATGCGTACAATCTTGGCGAGCAGGAAGAAGAAATTTTTGATTTCATGCAAAAAGCGCTCAAAGCCACCACTGAGGACCGCAGTGTTGATGAACTTGTTGGTTTGGTACTGGAATGTGGTAAATTTGGTGTGGATGTGATGGCCCTGTTGGATAAAGCCAACACCAAGGCTTACGGTAATCCCGAAATGACAGAAGTAAACCTCGGAGTCAGAAACAATCCCGGAATTCTCATCTCAGGTCATGATCTGAAAGACCTCGAGGAATTGCTGGAGCAGACCAAAGACACCGGTGTTGACGTTTACACGCACAGCGAAATGCTGCCCGGGCACTATTATCCGGCTTTCAAAAAATACGAGCATTTCGAGGGGAACTATGGTAACTCATGGTGGAAACAAAAAGAGGAATTTGAATCATTCAATGGTCCCATTCTTTTTACCACTAACTGCATTGTGCCTCCAACGAAAAAGGCGACTTACACCGACCGCATATACACCACAGGTTCATCAGGCCTTGCAGGCGCAACCCACATTCCCGAAAGGGTAGATGGCAAAGCCAAAGATTTTTCTGAAATCATTGAGCATGCCAAAAAATGTGAAGCGCCAAAAGAAATTGAAACCGGTACCATTGTAGGTGGTTTTGCTCACAACCAGGTTATTCAACTTGCTGACAAGGTAGTGGATGCTGTTAAATCCGGCGCCATCAAAAAATTCTTTGTCATGGCGGGTTGCGACGGCCGTATGAAAGATCGTGAATATTACACCGAGTTTGCAGAAAAATTACCCGAAGATACAGTAATCTTAACCGCCGGATGTGCAAAATACCGCTACAATAAATTGAAATTAGGCGATATTGGTGGCATCCCACGTGTACTTGATGCCGGCCAGTGCAATGATTCTTATTCACTTGCCGTGATTGCTCTGAAACTCAAGGAAGTGTTTGAACTCAATGATATTAACGAGCTTCCGATTGCATATAACATTGCCTGGTATGAGCAGAAAGCTGTGATTGTACTGTTGGCGTTGCTTTCACTTGGTGTGAAAGACATCCACCTTGGTCCCACACTGCCTGCTTTCCTTTCACCGAATGTGGCCAATGTGCTGGTTGAAAAATTTGGCATTGCCGGCATTGGTGAAGTAGAGGAGGATATTGAGATGTTTATGAATGCATAAGTTGTAAATAAACAGCCATTTGTCAGATTGTCCATTGGTGAAAAGCCGATGTTGCCATGGATGATCTGGCAGGTGATTAAACACAAGTAGTAATTTGCAGCCTGTCGGAGGCGGATAGCTTGTGCCTGACTCTGGCTTCTGATTGCGGCACAGGATGCAGCGCCAGCGAAGCTCGCATATCGTGCCCGCAAGAAGGGGCAGAGGGAGGTGCAACTAGCAGCCGTAGGCAGAATTGCTGCCCAAAAACCCACGAATATGAAAATTAAACATGTAAAAGATTTACCAATCAAAGAAAATCCGCATAAAGCAGATGTGCGCATGATGTTGAAATCTGAAAAATTCCAGGTGATGCACCTGGCAATGGAACCAGGACAATCGCTGACACCGCATGTTACGCCTGTGGCGGCATTTTTCTATGTGCTGG
>JAQIDD010000395.1 GCA_027858215.1 Candidatus Delongbacteria bacterium
CTACCTGGTAATCTTTTCCGGTTTCTTTGACATTTACCGCCGGGGAATACCTTCTTTCTTCCATGTCTTCAAAGCCACGTAAAAATTCATCCCATACGCTTGGGTAATCACTTCTTTTATTCAACATTTATTCATTTTCACACACATTATATCAAATGACATGCCACGTGATAATTCCTGTCATTTTATACGCTATAATTCAAATCAGCGTCACATTGACATTAAACACAAAAGAACAGTTGCCATTATGACAGCAGTTTTTTTTTATTGTATTTGTTAATTAAAATTTAATATCTATCTTAGTGCCGTAAAAAATATATTTATTAACTAAAACCTTTTATTTATGGACTCAAATGTATTTAGTTTACTTGTTGGCGCAGGCGCTGCCATCTTAGTGATTTATTTCATCATCGTTGTGTTGATGATTGTATCTTATTGGATAATGTTTGAAAAAGCCAAACAACCAGGTTGGGCTGCCATTATCCCCATTTACAATTTAATCATCCTGCTTCGCACAGCCAGTCTACACTGGGCTTGGGTATTTTTAATCTTTGCCGGTATTATTCCAATTGTAGGGTTTCTTGCTGTCTGGGTATTTTTCGGCATAATTGTATCGATTCGTGTGGCTAAGAACTTTGGCCAAACAGGCGGATTTGCCGTAGGATTGATTTTACTACCCTTCATTTTCTATCCTATTCTTGCATTCAATAAAAAGATCCAATGGACAGGGGTCCTGAATAAAAAAGATGTTGAAGTAGGTGGTGAATACAAAGAGAAAAAAGAAGAAAAACCCGCTGAAGAAACCAAAGAAGAAGAAACCAAAGAATAAATAAGTAACTAAACGTTTTTTAAAGGGGAATGTTTTACAACGTTCCCCTTTGTTTTTTTTACAAATCAAAGCTTTTTAAAACAGAGTATGTTGCCCCCTGAGGAGTTAATACCGATTGATAAAGTTGAATTTTATTGACCGGTATTGTTTCTAAATTCATTTCTGGGAAAATCAATTTTTGTTCCGGGGCTTCCTTAAACCTGGCCAGGGTAACATGCGCTTTTGGAGGGGAATCCGGATCCTGATCCAGCAGCTTATGTGACAAAGCCAGAGTTAATCGCGCAAAGTCACTTGATCTTTTAAATTTCAGCCATATCATGCGAGGCCTTCGTGGCGGCATAAAAACAAACCTGTCAAATGCCAGCTCAAACGGCCTGTGTTGTTTCAGAATAATTTCAATATCATCACACCATGTATCAATTTGTTTTTGTTCAACATTACCAATAAAAAGGGTGGTAACATGCAGGTTTTGCTCAGGCACCCACCGGATGCCCTGTACATCATGATTCATGCTTTTTACCTGTTCACAGGCATCACCATATTCCTTATTTAATGGGACGCCGAGAAATACACGTTTCATTTTGTCTCCCATGCGTTCCAGTGAATTTTATCCGGTTCCCATTTATCTTTAGGTTTATCAGCACCTTCCGGAATACCTACAGGAATAATGTTTAATGGAACAATATGCTCCGGGATATGACATGCCTCAACAACAGGGCTCATTCTGTCTTGATAAGGGTATAAAGCAGTCCACACGGCTCCCAAACCTAAAGCTTCAGCAGCTAACAAAATGTTTTCAGTGGCTGCACACGTATCCTGCAACCAATACGATTGACCTGAAGGGGATTTTACAGTTGTATCCCCCATTACCACAATGGCAGCCGAAACATCATGCAACATTTTGGCATAAGGAAGCTGTTCAGCCAGGTTTTTTAGTGTGTTCTCATTTGTAATGATTAAAAATTGCCAGGGACGTAAATCTCGCGCACTGGGTGCTGCCATACCTGCCCTGACCACCTCTTTTAGTTTCTCTTTATTTACATCCCCGGATTGAAAATGACGTACTGATTTTCTGTTGTGTATTAAACTTAGCATTGTTTTGTTTTGCATATCATTCATTATTTTTGGGGTTTATTGTTTTCATTCAATACCGGTTTTCTGAATAACTCAAAGAACATGCCAGTCGGACAGGCATACCTGCACCATGGCTTCGCGATAAAAACCGATAAAACAAGCATGACTGCTGCTAAGATGATTACCGCCAGGGAAGCTGCCTGTATCCTGAAAACCGAAAAAGGTTCAATATCACTCAAAGGCAAGGTAATTCCCGCAAGCAACAACACCAAAATAAGCACAAACACTACCAGCCGGAACCATCTGAAAAACGTTTTCCATGTTTTGGATATGGGTTTCTTGTTTTTGTTGAGTTTTCCGACCAGTTCCTGCGCCGCCCCAAACGGGCATACATACGTACAATAAAAAGATTTCCCGGTAATCAAAGGCAGACCTACAGAAATCACAAAAATAGCCAGCAACACAAATTGCATTTCTAAAACCACACCATTCATCAACCAACCATATAATAATGACATGGATATAAAACGGCCACCCCAAATTCCGAGAATAAGCACAGAAGCCAGCAACAATATCCACCGTGTTTTTGCAAGCTTTTTCTTAAAAAAGAAATGCATCACTGCAAAACCCAGAAACAGTAAAATGGCAATATTTTTGAGCATTTTGTTGGTCTGCATTTGTTGCTCTTGCTCCTGGTAATCTGCAAAACATGACATCATCCGCTGCAAATCAATGCTTACAGCCTGACAACTCAAGGTAGCACCGGTAATTATTTTTGTTTCTTTTTCCAACACTTCTTTTGGAATCATACCATTCCACTGGTCAAAAAAACCATCCCGTTTGAGCCATTGAATATACGAGGGAGTTTCATCACCGTATGACAACAATTCAATGTTTTTGATACGCATGTCTTCATCCAGCAACACAGCAAAATCCAACGGACTTACGTATCCCCTGGTTTGATTTTCAAGCTCTGAACTGTATAATACATAACCCGCCTGTTTTCCATCTTTAAAAATATTGCAACCCAGATCAGAAGTATCAGAGCGGATCTGTATTTTCTCTCCATATACATGCTCAATAAACCCGGTATCGTCAGTTTTAAGATGTTTATTGTCTTCAGAAGGCCCGGCATGGAAAGTGCGAATTAGCACAAGTAACCCTATTAAAACAATCAACTGTAAAACACGTATCAGATTTTTTTTCATAACGTTTCTACTTTTCATTCGTCAAATCCCTGCACAACAAAAACAGCAGGCCGTTTATGTAAATTTAACTGCGGAGCTTTTTTCCAGGTTTTCACCCGGAGCGTCCGGATAAACGCATCCGTTGAATCAATATCGCAGGCTACCGTTAACCATGAGTTGCCATGTAAATTTAAAACCAAAGATTCAAATAGTTGTTCATTGCGGTATGGGGTTTCCATAATGATTTGTGATGCCTTGTCCCTGATGCTTTGTTTTTCAAGCTTTTTAACCGCCTGGTTCCTGTCGTGTGATTTGACAGGTAAATACCCGTGAAACATAAAACGCTGGCCATTCAGCCCGGAAGCGATCAGCCCCAGCAACATGGAAGACGGACCTGCATGCGGAACAACACGGATGCCCTTCTGATGAGCTTGCAAAATCAGTTGATTGCCAGGGTCTGCAATACCGGGAAGCCCGGCTTCGGACATCAGCCCCACATCATGTCCGCCTGTTAGCCATGTCAATGCTTTCAAACTTTCATTATGATCCGTATGCTTATCCATTTCAATGAATTGTAACGAATCAATATCAATGGACTTATCCAGGCTTTTTAAATAACGACGGGTTGTCCTGGTGTTTTCAACTACCCAGAATTTGATCACTTTGATCAACCTGAACAAAGCATCAGGGACATCATTTTTGCCTGTGTCAGGACTTATACTGCTAGGAATTAAATGTAATGTTCCGTTTTTCATACATGACAAAATTAGGAATTTATTTTGATCTGAAACCCAATCTCGTTTTATCTGTTATGTTATGAACATATGTTTAATAATACTTTCATATCTCTTCAAGTGTTATTATATTCGTGGTATGAATTTCAGAGGGGAAATAGGATATGTATTAACAATATCCATTTGCTTATTGCATGGGAATTTGTTTTCCCAGACCGATTACACAACTGGAAATGGCTCCTGGCATGACACCAGCAGAGGCTGATTTGCTCAACACATGGCGCGGTGCTCCCGTTGGTGAAATGATGAAAGAGGGTGGTTCCTCCGGTTTTGAAGGCTTGCTTTCCGGCCGGTGTTCATCCACAGGGAGTTTTAGCCTGCTCGATAATTATGAGTATCCATATAGCGCTGACGAATACGGATCCAATTATGGCTGCACTCGGCATAGCCAAGCAGGTTCGACTCAGCTCACTGCGTCGCAAGCTTGGCTCTGCCCTCATTTTAATAATTATGGCTGCACTCAGCATAGCCCAAGCAAGCTTGGCTCTGCCCTCGTTTGCGCAAAATTTGCACAAAATTTATGCCTTGCATATTATTCATTATATTTGTTTCTTGAAAGAAAAGAATTAATAGAAGGCCCCTTAAGAATGATAACTGTAATATATAGAAATAAGCATGATAAGATGAAAATGAATGCATAGTTTTTACCCAAAAATTGCATGTATGAAAAAACGAAAAATTAACACAAAATTTATGCTTGTAAGCCTTACTGTTGTGATGCTTACGGGTTTTAATACAATCAGCCTCATTGCTCAGGAAATTTCCTTTAGCTTTACGGCCAATTACACATGTGAGTACGCCGCATTGGACAGTGTGTTTATTGAAAACCTGACACAGGGAGGGGACACTACCTTGTATTTCCCTGATACGGTACTGACTATAGTTTTAACAGGTATTGCCCCTGTTTCCGGCGGACAAAACGGGTTTGCGGTATCTCAGAATTATCCCAATCCCTTTGAAAACAAAACAGATATTGAGGTTTTCGTGCCTGAACGCGATGATTATACCTTAAATGTCTATGACCTTTCGGGAAGAAAAATTGCAGATTACGAAGGCACACATGAAAGGGGAATGCAACATTTTACCTTTTTTGCAGGAAATACAAAAAGTTCTGTTTTAACGGTAAACTCAGGAAAATATTTGCAGCATATTCAGATGATACAATTCGGTGAAGCCGGGAGTGGTTCTCCGCATATAGAATACCATGGCTCCACAACAACGGAAGCCCCGAAAATGAGACAAAAATCACTACGGTCGTATTTTCCTTATGAGCTGGAAGATGAATTAAAATTTACAGCTTACGTTCCCGGGGATTACGCTTCAATTACAGACAGCCCATCTTCAAGTGAAGATTACTTTTTTGATATCAACAATGCAGCCCCTTCAATTACATCACAACCACCTGACCAGCAAGTAGTAGCAGGTGATAATGTCAGTTTTGGAGTAACCGCTACAGGAGCCGGGATAATATACCAATGGCAGGAAAGCACGGATAACGGAAGCAATTGGAGCAATGTAGGTGATGGAGGCAGTAATCCTGCTTATGCCGGAACATCCACTGCTATCCTTGAGCTTACCAATGTACCCACTGGTTATGATACGTACGATTACCGTTGTGTAGTAAGTGGTTCGTGTACACCTGAAGACACATCCATATCTGCTAATTTATCTGTTTCTACTACGGTAACAATATGCGGAGCAGAAACCGTAGTTGTAGGTGTCACCAATCTTGCCACCGGCGACACATGGATGGATAGAAATCTCGGTGCTTCTCAGCAGGCAACATCTACAGATGACTACGAGGCCTATGGTGCCCTGTTTCAGTGGGGCAGGTTAAGCGACGGGCATGAATGTATAAACTGGACATCATCAACAGCTTCAGATGGAGAAGAGCAGAACCATGAAACACCAACGCTTAGTTCCACCGATGACCCGGAACACAGTGATTTCATTGTGGTAACAGATGAGCCTTTTGACTGGCATTCACCCCAAAACGACGACTTGTGGCAAGGTGTAAGTGGCATCAATAATCCCTGCCCGAGTGGCTACAGGCTGCCAACAGAAACAGAATTAAACAATGAGCTGCAATCATGGTCATCCAGCGATGAAGATGGGGCGTATGGTTCCCCGATTAAATTGCCTGTTGCCGGTTACCGGGGTTCAAACACTGGTTCGCTTATCACATCTTACGGTTGTTACTGGAGTAGTACGATTGATGGCACTCAAGTGCAGCGCCTGAGTTTTGGCAGCAGTAATGCCAGCATAAGTAGTCGTAATCGTGCGCAGGGCTACTCGGTTCGTTGCATTAAGGATTAGGTGTGTTTATCACAATAGCTAAGTTACAAAATTTCACGTCTGTATTGACTATGTATTTTCCCCGTACAAGCGTACAGGCTCAATATTCCGGCTGCGTATCCAGCCTTTTCTGCCGTCGGGAAGCCGGATTTGGGTGTAATTGTTGAGGCTGTCGAGTACTTCAATTTTTATCCCTTCATTCACCTCAAATAAATTGACGCCCGTTTCCGAAGGGGAGCTTTTAATCAGGCTGTCTTCAAACACAATGGCTTCATTGGGGGTGTGTATCTTCTTGTCCAGTCTGAATGCCAGCCCAAGGCATATCCCGCTTAACACCAGGCTTGTTATGGCCATCGATGAAAGCATGGCACGTGCTCCCTGCTTTTTCCTGAACAAGCGCCAGGCAGTGAATCCGATAAAAAACAGAAACAACACAATGCTTATTGTGCCCCAGGTTCTGACGCTTAGAAACGTATTGAGCTTATCCAGCCAGGCAATAAAAAACAACTCAGGCATGTTTTCCACCTGGCCTTTTACCTTAGAATGAGCCAATTCCAGGTTGTGTTTAATGTCTTCATCCGCAGGATTGAGCCGGTGGCCACATTCATAATTCAAAATGGCCGGGCCATGCATTTCCATCTTATAATACGCATTGCCAAGGTTATAATAGATAGTAGCATTCCGGGGTTGTGCTTCGAGCATTTCTTCATACAGGGAAGCTGCTATGGCATAATTCCCATTGTTGTATGCTTGCCTTGCACTGTCATTAAGCGTGGTCCCCTGTAATGTGCCAAGGGACAAGCATAATATTATACTGATGAGAATATATCGTTTCATACGTTATAAATTTTGCTCCAGTTTAGTGATCAGTGAAACCGCATCTGAATAAATGCGCTGTTTTTCGGTATCTTCAGCGGCAGGTGCAAAGTGGGCATATTCACATTCGTCAATTATATCCAATAGATTTTTAATCAATGATTCCGGTATGTCTTTTTTCTGAAGTGCTTCTGATACATTTTCCCTCGAAAGCATGGATGTTTCCATGTCCAGCTTATCGGCAACGTATCCCCACAAGGCTTTGATGGTTTCATTGTAAAAGGCTTTGTCCTCATTTTGCATTAGCGATTTTGCCTTTTTCAACCGGCGCATGGCTATTTTATTGGCTTTCTTGTTTCGCTGTTTTGTGATGTTTGCCCGTTCTTTTATTTGTTTCCGGCGCAATACGATAATGAAAATTAAAACCAGGAAGGGAACAATATAAAATAACCAGAATACTTTTGTGTTGAATACGATCATTACAGGCTGTTTGTGTGATGTGATGTCTTTCAGAAAGCGGATATCTGTGGATATAATGTCGGTTTTGCTGTCCCTGTCTGTTTTTTTGAGTGCGTCGCTTTCATCATAATCTTTGGTGCGGCGTACGTGAATGCGGAAATTTTCCGATTGATATGTTTTATACTGTCCTGCTGACGGGTCAAACCAGGCTACTTTAACGCCCGGCAATGTGTAATCATCGGGGTACCGTGGGATGATGGTATAGACATATTCGATGTTTCCCTGACTACCGTTGATGGTTTGTTTGTAATTTGCCTCCACTTCAGGGGCATACATTTCAAATACATCGGGTAATTCCAGTTCAGGCTGGTTTAACAGATTGAGATTGCCTGTGCCGGATATACGAATGCGGATGGAAAAGGCATCATTGACATCAATGCTGTCATGAGATATTTCGGAACTGACACGAAAATCACCTACTCCTCCGTTGAATCCGGCCGGCTTGCCTGGTGGCAATGGGTTGATGTTGAAATTTGCCGGTGGGCTTGTCAGTGTTTTTTCCACATTTTCATAATGACCGAAAAAAGAATCGAATACACTGCGTGATTGGCCCCCCGATACACGTTCACGCATAACAATGTCGTATTGTCCGCCTTCGATGGTTAGTTTCCCCGATTGTTGAGGGTATAATATCCACGATGCCAGTTCGGCTACCCAATAATTCTTTCCGCTGTAATTTTCGGTTTTCAGTTGAATTTGCTCGGGCATGTTAAAATCTTCACTCCAGAAGCCATTGAATTCGGGAAAGCTGATGTCACGAAAACCAGCCAGGTTCCGGTCAGGCAGATATAGTTTCAAGCGGGCGTATATGGGTTCTCCCTGGTAAGCTGTGGTTTTATTTACATGCACGCGGGCAAACGGTTTTTCCCCTTGTGATGATGAACTTCTTGCTGGCTGTTGCCTGCCTGTGTTAGTGCCCCGTTGCGTTTGCCGGTTTGCCGATTCAACAACATTGATGGTCAGTTTGTTGGATGAGTATGTTTTTCCATCAATGTTTACGGTTGCAGGAGGTAATTCATACGTCCCTGTATCAGGTGCTTTTACCACATACGTGTATCGAAACGTGTAGGAATGGCTTACTTCACCGTTTATAATGCGTGTGCTTGAACTGGTTTGTTGCGATGGGTCGCTCAATACGCGGAAAGGCGACATGTCAGGCAGGTTCAGGTTATTGCCTTTTTTGTTCATCTCATATTGCAGGTAAAAATTCTCACCCGCTTCCACAACGGATTTTGCCTTGGCCTCAAATTTTACGTTTTCCTGTGCCTGTAAACTAAATACAGCCAAAACAAACAGGATAATGAGAATAGCCGGTTTTTTCATTTCAACATTATTATATGCCTCACAAAATTAGTGTTTTCATAATAAATTACAAGCATCTTTATGTGATATGAATACAAAACCTTAACGTACTGGTTTTATTGTGTATTTTTATGATTGCTTAAAAATATCTTAAAAAGACGCCTGTTGTGAGCCTTGTGATATCCTTTGTGCACCTTGTGATTAATAAAGTTGAATCACGAGGACACAATAAAAGCACAATGTACACAAAGATAAATTTAAATTGATGGATGCAACTTGGTATTACATTCCAGTTCCTAAGAAGGCAGCAGGCATACATAATGTGTAGACTGATTAGTGCCCAATTTTCCAATCAAAAATCATTTTGTATTTTTATGACAAAATCAGAACACGTGAAAAAAATACAGCAGCTTATCACATCGCATTTCGGGGAAGCACCTGCCGATATCATCCCCATACCACGTTCCGGCTCTGACAGACGGTATTACCGGTTTGAAATAAATGGCAATTCATCCCTGGCCGCAACCAATCCGAACATTCAGGAAAACCTGGCATTCATTGAAATGAGCAGGCATTTTAGGAAAGAAGGCATTAGGGTACCTGAATTGTATGCCGTGTCAGAAGACAAAACTACTTACCTGCTGCAGGATTTGGGTGACAGAACGCTTTTCCAACACATTACCGATAAAAGGCGAGGAAACGATATTCATTCTGAAACACTTGATTATTACAAAAAGGCACTCCGGCAACTGGCACATATGCAGACAACAGCAGCGGCATCTTATGATTACAATTACACATGGCCGGTGAAAAAGTTCAGTAAACAGGCAATACTGTGGGATTTTTTTTACTTCAAATATTATTACGCTAAGTTGCTCAATGTTTCTTTTGATGAATATGCGCTGGAAAAAGATTTTCATGCCCTGGCAGATTTTTTGATGCAGGCTCCTTCCAATTACTTTATGTACAGGGATTTTCAGTCCCGCAACATTATGATTTATGAAAACGAGGTGTGGTTCATTGATTACCAGGGCGGACGAAAAGGGGCTTTACAATATGATGTGGCATCTTTGCTTTGGCAGGCTCGTGCCAAACTACCCGGGAACATAAAGGATGAACTGCTGACAACTTATCTTACTGCACTCTCAAAACACATTCGCTTGCCTGAGATTGACAAGGGCTTTATGCATTATTACCATGCGTTTGTGCTTATCCGTGTTTTGCAAACCCTGGGGGCTTATGGCTACCGGGGCCTTCATCAACAAAAAAGCCATTTTGTACTCAGTTTACCATGGGCACTGGAAAACCTGAAAACCATCCGTTCTCAATTTGATGTTGTCCGTGCTTATCCCGAGCTGGAAAAACTCATTGATAAGCTGTTGTCGGAAGAACACAAACCCTTTTCACAGCAGGTACAACAAGAAGGTAAGTTTCGTTTGGAAGTGCAGTCTTTTTCATATAAGCATGGTGTGCCCAAAGATACATCAGGGCATGGGGGAGGGCATGTTTTCGATTGCAGGGCCATACACAATCCCGGCCGGTATGATGAATACAAGCAGCTTACAGGCAAAGACAAACCCGTGCAGGCATTCCTGGATGAAACCCCGGCCATGCAGGCTTTTTTAAATCATACCCGGTGGATTGTAAGCCAATCAGTGGATGCATACTTGAAACGTGGTTTTGAATATTTGTCGGTATCGTTTGGTTGTACCGGCGGGCAGCACAGGTCTGTATATGCGGCTGAAGGCATGGCGAAGTACCTTAAAAACAAGTATGACCTTGATGTTGTGCTTCATCACAGGGAACTGGAAAAATGAAATGTTGACGCTCGTGTATAAATTATGAAGGTATGAAAGCAATGATTTTTGCTGCAGGGCTGGGCACCCGGTTGCAGCCACTGACAAATAACAAACCAAAAGCCCTGGTGGAAATTCATGGTAAACCCATGCTTGGCCATGTGATGCATAAGCTTGCTCGTTTAGGTATCACTAGTTTTGTTGTCAATGTGCATCATTTTTCTGATGAGGTGGAAAACTATTTATCAACACCGGAATTTGATGCGTATGCAATCCGTATCTCCGATGAGCGGGAACAATTGTTGGATACGGGGGGCGGACTGCAGAAAGCAAGGCCTTTATTGCGGGATGATGAGCCGGTGTTGGTGCATAATGTGGATGTATGGCATAACATCAATTTGCCGGAAATGATTAAGTATCATACCACCTTGGCATCGTTGGCAACCCTGGCAGTAAGTAATCGTAAAACCAGCCGGTATTTATTGTTTGATAAGCACAAGCAGTTGACAGGTTGGAAAAGCATGAAAACAGGGGAACTCAGAATGAGCTGTCCGGACGTGCTTGTGTCTATGCAACTGGCTTTTTCCGGTATTCAGGTGTTATCTCAGGATTTTTTGGACATGATGGCTGGTAAGGGTAAGTTTTCAATCGTTGAAACCTATCTAAACCTGGCTAAGGACTATGATATCCATGGTTGGGAACATGACCCGTCGTTGTGGCTTGATTTGGGAAAACCGGAGGCCATAAAAAAATCAAACCCCGGTTGGTAGCCGGTGATTTCGGCTCCGCTCAATCACCTACAGTGGTACAGGTGTTGGTGTGGCATTGGATTTGCGGCTGACAGGTTTTGAACTTCCCGCCATGCGGTTTATGGTTGCTTGACGAGAAGCGATATATCCATTTTACAAAATTTTGAAACTTTGAAAAAGGAAGGTATTCAAGGGGACTTCTATTAATTCTTTCGCATCAAGATTTTCAGCGTTTTTCATAGACAATGAAAATTTTAATAATTTTGGCTGCACTCGGCATAGCTCAAGCAAGCTTGGCTCTGCCCTCGTTTGACTTCGTCTTCTTCCTCCTTGCAAGG
>JAQIDD010000020.1 GCA_027858215.1 Candidatus Delongbacteria bacterium
CTTGCATCTTATTCATCAAATTTGTTTCTTGAAAGAAAAGAATTAATAGAAGGCCCCATAAGAAAACCAATAAAAAAATTTAAGCTTGCAAAAAAATACATATCTTCCCAAAGAATTTAAAATACATTCAATGTTTGATAAAACTGGAGGTCTGCTATGGTTCTCTACAACAAGCTTTCTTTGCTTTAAATGATTACTTTACTGGTATTCTGTTTTTTTATCCTGTGAAGATGATGTTGATGAGGAAGAAATATCCCCTGAAAACCCGCCTCCCGGCATGTTGTGGATTGATGGCGGTAGCTTTAACATGGGAGATGTCTGGGATACCGGAGACAGCGTTGAAAAACCTGTTCACAAGGTAACACTCAGTGGGTTTTTTATTGGAAAACATGAAATCAGCAATTCAGAATTTATCAGCTTCCTCAATGGTGTTGGGGCGGATGCAGATGGGAAATTCAATGGACACAAGTTGTTGGATATGGACGATGATTATTGCAATATAAAATATCACGATGGTAGTTTTTCATATTCACAAAGTGATTTTTCTGAAGGGACCAACAGTGCGGTTGCTGAAGTAACCTGGTATGGTGCCATTGAATATTGCAACTGGCTGAGCCTGGAAAAAGATCTGGACCCTTGTTATACCATCGGGGATGAAGTCACATGTAATTTTAGTGCCAACGGATATAGATTGCCCACAGAGGCAGAATGGGAATATGCTGCAAGGGGTGGAGGACGGTCTGATCAGCAATATGCAGGTACAAATTCAGAAGAAGAGATCAGCAATTATGCATGGATACAAGATAATACTGACAATAAAACTCACAATGTTGGTACAAAGGAGCCCAATGAACTGGGTATATTTGACATGTCCGGCAATGTACACGAATGGTGCTGGGACTGGTATGGTTCATATACATCAGATAGCCTGACGAATCCAAGAGGGCCATCTGACGGATATTACCGTATTTTACGTGGTGGTTCATGGAACTTGTATGAATACGAATGCCGCACTGCCAAACGTTTTTATTGTTTCCCTCCCGATTGTACCGATCTCATTGGTTTCAGGATCGTTGTTGGTACATACTAAGTGAGGTTTTAGGTAAATTATCCGAACGGATTTATGGAAAATCCGCTGTGATATTATCTAAATGATGTAAGTGCAATTTTATAACGATGAAAACAACACTTTTAATCCTGTGTTTTATTACATGGCTGTATTATACATCGGGAATGGCCAAAGTATCTCACGGATGCCATAATTCGATTTTCACACAAACAGATACGTCGGCCGTACTGCAAAAAACAGATAGCCTGACTGCCAGCATGCTGGAAACATGGGATGAAAACAGCGGGCGTCAAACCGGAGTACCGTTATCATTAGAACATTATAACAGAAATATTTACGATGCACAGGGCAATAATGCTGTGAATGTGAACTATTGTTTCAATAAAACAAAAAAATTTGGGACAAACAGGAAAAATATTGATTTCCCTGGTGAAAATCACTTTCCTTACAAGTTTGTTATCGTTTATGAAAAGGATACAAACATAGTTTTTGTGTTACCTTCAGATTAATTGTCAACATAATTACGGATTCGAACTCATGTTCGGGGTGGGTTATTTCTCTGAATAAAAACATAAAAATATTTGGTAACCACAAAGATAAAGCCTATGTTTGCAATGAGAAAAAGAGATAAGGGGACATGAAGTCCCCTTATTTAGTATTATATGGTAAAAGAAGAAGAGGTTAAGCGCCTAATAAACAGCGCATTAAAGGAGCGTGAATTCCTGGTTGACTGTACTGTAAGCAAGTCAAATCAGGTTATGGTATATGTAGATGGTTTTCAAAATTTTAGCATTGATGATTGCCGGAGGATAAGCAATGCGATAGAATCCGGGCTGGATAGAAATAAGGAAGATTTTCAATTGACAGTATCAACGCCCGGGCTTGATAAACATTTCAAAGTAAGAGAACAATACATAAAGTATGTGGGTAAAAAAATAGAAGTGATTTTGAATGACGGCAACAAAATCATTGCAGATTTAAAGAGTGTTGATGATGATGGCATACAGATTGCATATCAAAAAAATAAAAAGCAAATTCAGGAAAAGATGATGTATGATGAGATCAGTAAAACAAAACCTTGTATTAATTTTTAGTAAAAATTGAAGTATGGCACAAATGAATTTAATAGACACGTTTTCAGAGTTCAAGGAGCTGAAAAACATTGACAGGCCTACCATGATGAGTGTACTCGAAGATGTTTTCAGGGCTACACTGTTGAAAATTCACGGAACGGATGAGAATTATGATATTATTATTAATGTTGATAAAGGGGATTTTGAGATTTGGAGAAACAGAGAGGTAGTAGCAGACAAAGATTTTGAAGATCCAAACACCCAGATACCATTGTCAGAAGCAAGAAAAATTGAAGACGATTATGAAATTGGCGAGGATGTTACCGATGAGGTAAAGATGGAAGACTTTGGCCGGCGTACTATTCTCGCATTAAGGCAAAACTTAACCAACAAAATACTGGAACTTGAAAGAGACAGCATTTATAATAAATACAAAGAACGGCTTGATGAAATTGTAACCGGGGAAGTGTATCAGATTTGGAAAAAAGAAATCCTGGTTTTGGATGATGAGGGCAACGAATTGATACTTCCACGTGAAGATCAAATCCCATCAGACTTTTTCAGAAAAGGCGACACATTGCGTGCTGTGGTATCCAAAGTGGAAATGAGAAACGGAAATCCCCTGATTATCATATCCCGGACATCAACCATGTTTCTTGAACGGCTTTTTGAAATGGAAGTGCCTGAAATATTTGATGGGCTGATTACCATACAAAAAATTGCCCGTATGCCCGGAGAAAGAGCTAAAGTAGCTGTGGAGTCTTACGATGACAGGGTGGATCCTGTAGGTGCTTGTGTTGGCATGAAAGGAAGCCGTATCCATGGTATTGTAAGGGAATTGAGAAATGAGAACATTGATGTTATCAATTATACAAGCAACATTCAACTGTTTATTCAGCGTGCTCTGAGTCCGGCTAAAGTAAATAATGTCGCCTTAAAAGACGACTTTCGGGCGGATGTGTATCTTGATCCGGATCAGGTATCCCTGGCCATCGGTAAAAATGGTTACAACATCAAACTTGCTAGCCAGCTAACCGGCTATGAAATTGATGTTTACAGGGAAGTGGGTGAAGATGAGGAAGATGTGGATATTGTTGAATTCAGTGATGAAATTGATGAGTGGGTAATTCAGCAGCTTAAGGCTATTGGCCTTGATACTGCAAAAGCTGTACTTGAATTGACACGTGAAGATTTGTTAAGCAGAACGGATCTGGAAGAAGAAACTGTGGATAATGTAATTAAAGTATTGAAATCAGAATTTGAATAAATACCGGTTTTTGCCGGATTAATTTGTGGATTAGAAACAACTTATGGCAGCATAAAAGAAACGTTTAATTAAAATTGCAAAAGAATTTAACATTGGTCATAATACCATTGTTGAATTTCTGGCCAAAAAAGGATTTGAAATTGAATCAAATCCCAACACCAAAGTGCCTCCGGAATGTTACGAACTCCTGGAAAAGGAGTTTGGTGATCAGATTTCCGTAAAAGAGAAGTCTAAAGCTGTGTCACAGCAAATCAAAGACCGCCGGCAACAAAGGGCAGAGACCAAACACGATGAGGTTGCCTCAACTGCTGATGAGAAATCTGTGTCTTCAGGGGATACAGAAGAAGATAAGGACATTCTTATCAAAGATAATGCTGCATCACCCAGTGATAAAACATCTGAGGATACTAAAGATACAGATAAAACAAAAGAGGAAACACCTGAGAAAAAAGATCATCCCGTTGCTTCAGAAAAAAAAGCTGAAAAATCCGACAGTGCTGCCGAAAAGGATATCGCGAAATCTGAATCTAAAGAGGATGAATCCACAAAGGATGAAAACCTGAAAGTAATCCGCAAAATTGATTTGGATAAGGTTAATCAAAAAACCCGGCCTGACAAGAAAAGCAAAAAGGAGAAAGAGGAAGAAAAGGAAAAGCTGGAAGAACAAAAGGCCAAAAAAACTGAAGATCAGAAAGCCAAAGCGCCTGAAAAAACTCAATCTGCTGAAACAAAAGAGGAAAAGATTGATGATAAACCAAAAGAAAAGGAAAAAACTGAACCCAAATCACCTGAGATTTTCAAAAACACAGAAGTTGAAAAACTGAATGGGCCCAAGGTTGTTGGTAAGATTAATATTGAAAATTTCCTTGAAAAAGAGAAGGAACTGGAGCGAAAGCGGAAAAAAGAAAAAGAAGCGTTTAAAGCTGAACGAAAGAAAAAAGCTGCCAACAAGAAAAAAAGAAAGCGCATTAAAAAAGAAAAAGTTTCTATTAAAGATAAAGATAAAACACAAGGCAGAGACAGAGATAAAGGCAAACCATTCCCTAAGAAGAAAAAGACAAGGTCTAAAGCCAAAGACAGCAGAGAAGAAATTACCGAAGAAGATGTGCAGAAACAAATCAAGAACACCCTCGCCAGGATGGAAACCAAAAAGCAGAAATCAAAAACTGCAAAATACCGCCGCGACAAGAGGGATGCTGTTTACAAAAAGAAAGAAGAAGAAAAACAAAAAGAAGAAGAAAGCAAAAACATCCTTCAGGTCAATGAGTTTGCATCAGTCAATGAGCTTGCCAGCATGATGGATAAGCCCGTTACCGAGATCATTGCTACCTGTATGAACATCGGACTCAATGTCTCAATCAATCAGAGATTAGACGCTGAAACCATGACACTTGTAGCTGATGAATTTGGATATGATGTCGAATTTGTAAGTGCCGATGACCTTTTGGAAGATAACGAAGAAGTAGAAGATGCACCTGAAGATTTGGAACCCAGAGCACCCATCATTACTGTCATGGGACATGTGGATCACGGGAAGACAAAACTGCTTGATTACATTCGCCATACCAATGTTGTTGCCGGAGAAGCCGGAAAAATTACACAACACGTGGGTGCTTATTCCGTAGAACTGGATAACGGCAAAATCATTAGTTTCCTCGACACACCCGGTCATGAGGCTTTTACTGCTATGCGAGCCAGAGGAGCTCAGGTTACAGACCTGGCAATTATCGTTATCGCTGCCGATGATGGTGTTATGCCTCAAACTGTTGAAGCCATTAATCATGCTTCAGCCGCAGGGGTGCCCATGGTTTTTGCCATAAACAAGGTGGATAAGCCGACAGTTGATCCTGAAAAGATCAAAGAAATACTTGCCAACATGAATTACCTCGTCGAAGATTGGGGTGGTAAGTATCAGTCCCAGGAAATTTCAGCACTGAAAGGCACCAACGTGGACGAATTGCTCGAAAAAGTCTTGCTCGAAGCCGAATTACTGGAATTGAAAGCCAACCCAAACTGCCCGGCTGAAGGAACCATTATTGAGTCCAGCCTTGATAAAGGGCGGGGCTATGTTTCTACTATGCTTGTTCAGAGAGGAACCTTGAAAAAAGGAGACATTGTGCTTTCAGGTCAATGTTATGGCAGGGTGAAAGCCATGTTTAACGAACGTCAAAAGCCTATCAAAGAGACCGGGCCTGCCACACCCGCTGTGGTCCTTGGCCTTAACGGAGCACCGCAGGCCGGAGATACCTTTAAAGTGATGGAAAGCGACAGTGAAGCCAAAAACATCGCACAAAAAAGACAGCAACTGGCCAGAGAACAATCGCTGCGTACACAAAAACACATTACCCTCGATGAAATCGGACGCCGCCTGGCACTCGGAAATTTCCAGGAAATCAATGTGGTTGTTAAAGGTGATGTTGATGGTTCCATTGAAGCAATGGCAGACTCACTGATTAAATTGTCCACCGAAGAACTACAGGTCAATGTCATCCATAAAGCGGTAGGCCAAATCACAGAAACGGATGTTATGCTTGCATCTGCATCCAACGCTGTTATCATCGGATTCCAGGTTCGTCCTTCTGTCGGAGCCCGTAAACTGGCCGAAAAAGAAGAGATTGAAATCCGCCTGTATTCAATCATTTACGATGCTATCAACGATATGAAAGATGCCATGGAAGGTATGCTTTCTCCGGAAATCAAAGAAAAAATTACCGGTACTGCCGAAGTCAAAGAGGTCTTTAAAATAACCAAAGTTGGCACCGTAGCAGGTTGTAAAGTGGTTGACGGTAAAATCTTCAGAAATAACAAAGCTCGGGTCATCCGTGATGGCATTGTTGTTTACACCGGAGAACTGGAATCACTGAAACGATTTAAAAATGACGTCAAAGATGTGGCTTCAGGTTATGAATGTGGTTTAAATGTTGAAAATTTCAATGATATCAAAGTGGGGGATGTCATCGAATCATTTGAAGAAGTGGAAGTGAAACAGACATTGAAATAAGTTCATGAAAAAATACCGGTGGATATTTATAGTGAGTGCCTTTCTCATTTTAGCAGGCATCTTGACTGTTCTGATTCTCAGATATTCCAAACGTCAGAAAACACTCCCTGAGATTGTAAAAATGGCTGAAAACCCCGATGAACCGGTAACCAAATATGGCATTCCCGTTGATTCTTTTACCATCGTGTATGATACTGTAAAGCGGGGCCACACCCTTTCCGATTTGCTCACGCCTTATCATGTAAACCTGGCCACCATTGATAAGATCGGTAAAATGTCAACTCATTCGTTTCGCATTGACAGAATTAATGCAGGTCAGCCATACGCTGTGTTCTGTAAGGAAGATTCAGCATCTGAATTGGTTATAAGCTACCTTGTTTATGAGAACAATGGCATTGATTATACGGTATATGATTTTTCTGATTCTGTTTACATTATAAAGGATAAGAAGCCTGTTGAATTTGTGGAACATAGTGTCTGCGGAACTATTAATTCATCATTGTGGATGGCTTTAAAAAACCAGAACGCTGATCCGCTGCTTGCTCTTGAAATGGCTGATATTTACAGTTGGAGCATTGATTTTTTTGGCCTTAAAAAAGGCGATACATTTAAAATGATCTATGAAACAGCACGTGTTGAAGGTTGCGACCTTTTTATCGAGGGAATCATAGCTGGTTATATGAAACACGCTGGCGAGGATTTTTGGGCCATCCCGTTTGAACGCAACGGGCAAATGGATTTTTATGAGCTGGATGGCGCCAGCTTACGCAAAACTTTCTTAAAATCCCCACTCAGGTACAACCGGATAAGCTCACGGTTTACAAACAGCCGTATGCATCCGGTTTTGAAATACCGGCGTCCACACCGGGCTATTGATTATTCCGCACCAACCGGAACGCCCATAAGGACTATTGGTGATGGTGTAATAACGCTCAGGAAATATGGGTCAGGAGCAGGGTATTACATCAAAGTAAAACACAATTCAGTTTATACTTCCGTATATATGCACATGTCAAGGTATGGAAAATATCAGGTAGGGCAACGGGTAAAACAGGGTGATATTATTGGATACGTTGGAAGTACCGGTTTATCAACAGGCCCGCATCTGCATTTTGAAGTGCATAAACATGGCCATCAAATAAATCCATTGACCCTGGAATCTCCACCAGCCGATCCCGTCCCAGATAACCTGATAGATGAATTCAATACAGTGAAAGTAAAATGGATTGAAAGGATTGAGGCTATCCCCTGTGATACCACAACGGTTAGTTAACAGAATTACATGAGTATCCGAAAGAATAACTAATTTTTTGTGAATACTAGTATATAATTTGTTTGCGATACTCTGCTCCTTTGCAAAACTTTGCGGTACAACCTACTATACCGCAGAGCTACGCAGAGAAGCGCTAAGTACCGCAGAGAAAAATAAGGAAGAAATGATTATAAGAAATTTCACTAAAAATACGTTAACTTAGGTAAACTTCCGGATGCTCATAAAAATTAAATTCTTTCTGTTTATCTTTAACCTTTCATGAAAACCATGTTTCATAAAAACAATACAGCGTATTTGGTGATTATCACTTTGATAATTGCTTATGTTGTTTACTGGATTGCTTTTGATTTCATGCGATGGGATACGTTCGATGAACCAAGTTTTATCGGCGGGGCACGCATGATTTTTGGCCTGGAAGGGGCTTTTGATTTTCAGTCAAGAATAACAAAACCACTGGTGCTTTTACTTCCCGGTTTCATGGAATGGGCTTTCAACATCCATCCCAAAATTACTTTTATCCTGCAAAACAGCGTGTTGTTTTTTCTTACAGGCTGGTTTATGTATAAAAGCCTATGGTTGATTTACAGGGAAAAGCAACTTGCCTTCCTCGGTTTTTTGGCCTTTATCATGTGTCAATCTTATGCGATCTATGCACTTATGGTACTATCTGATGCCGCCGGGTGGTTTTTTATTGTAATTGGGATTTACCTCAGCCTTAAATACGTAAGCAGCACCAACAAAATCCGGATGGGGATAATCATTGCTTTACTGATGGCCCTGGGAATATTTGCTAAAGAGAGCGCTGTGATTGGCATGATATTTTTCCTTTCCATCCTAATGACAGAAAACAATGCATTTAAACACAAGATAAAAAATGTGTTTGCTTATGGTCTTATTTTTATTATTTGCACCGCCACAATTTTTGCAGCAGTGCATTTGCAATTTGGCGACAACATTATTGCTCGCGTCCATGAAACCCACCTGGCAACAAAAAACGACAGCTTTCATATTTCCAAACTGTGGCAATTATACAGTGTTTTAGATGTTTTCTGGATGCTGTTTTTTGCCGGGGTTTTATGGTTCCTCCGTAGTCATAAAAAAATCAATAACAGATTTACTGCCACAGGTCTAATTGCTTTATTAATAAGTACGGGGTTGCTCCTGTTAATGCCATATTTTGTTGACAGGATTTTATTTATCATAGCTCCGTTATTGATTATCCTTGTTACCTACGGACTTATCCCTTTTTCTAACATTTCCCGAATTGTGCTTGTAGTAGGTGGTGGCATAATCAATATTCTTGTTGCATGGCTAAGATACAGACATCATATTCCGGTGATTGAATATGGCATGCTTATGTATGGCTTGTTAATCGCATCTCTGGCAATGCTTCCTGTCAACAGGAAACGTATTTTAGCCTTGTTATCTAGAACTTCAGGGGCCTTCTAATAATTCTTTTCTTTCAAGAAACAAATTTGATGAATAAGATGCAAGGCACAAATTTTTCTGAATAGCCAAAGCTATTTAGAAAAATTTTAACGTAGTCAGATTGTTTATTATATTTGTTCCCGTAGGGTTTTCAGCGTTTCTCATATACTGCTTCAAATTTTATTGCATTATCCCGATAGTGCTTCAAAAATTTTCATTGTCTATGAAAAACGCTGAAAATCTTGATGCGAAAGAATTAATAGAAGTCCCCT
>JAQIDD010000022.1 GCA_027858215.1 Candidatus Delongbacteria bacterium
GTACCTGGCCCGGGCACTACGACTTCGGTAAATTGCAGCCCGACCTTGTTCAAATTCAATTCGAAGGGAACAGTTTTTCAGCAAAATTCTACACTTCTTCGTGAAAATCTTTAGGGTTGGTTTCCAGATCCACTTTATAGGGAATGTTATATTCATCCAGGATACGTTTTGCAAATGCAACATTGTTATTGATGGTTTTCTGTACATCTTTGATGGATGATACTTTTTTCAGAATTCTGACCCGAAGGTTATATTTATCCACAAAATAAACTACCCATCTAAGTTTTTCCCTGCCTTCCATATCGATGTCAAAAGGCAAAACCATTTCTTTAAATTCATGAACAGGTTTACGCTGAACCGTCAGAAAAGGCACTTTCGACCCCACAATGACTTTAAGGGCCTTGCTTCCGAACAGTTTTTGAGAACCAATAATGCCATGGGTTCCCATGATGACAAGTTCAGCCTTCACTTCTTCTGTGTATTTATTGATGGAAGAGTATATGCTGCCTTTCTTAACCACAACATCAATAGGAGTAGAACCGGACAGGTTTTTTTTATCGATCTCTTTCTCAATTTTTTCTTTTAAAGCCTGTTCGTCATCTTTTTTTCCACAAATGTGGACGACATGAACTCTGCTTCCTGCAGCTTTTGTATATCGGCCTGCATGTAAAAGAGCAGCCTCAGAAACTTCTGTAAAATCCCAAGTGACAATAACAATTTTTTCCCTGTTTTTCATAATTGATTAATTTGTGTTACATTTACTAAATTCTAAAACTACTAAAATAAGTTAATTATTAACATGTTCAAAAGAAATAATAAATTACTTTTTATTTTAATTGTCATTTGTATTGCTGCCTTTTTTCATTCCATGAGCACTTCGTTTGTAATGGCTCAGGAAAATCTTTTAGGCGTGCCAAAGATAACAAATTTTAAATCTCACGATTACGGATATGAAAGTCAAAATTATGAAGCGCTTCAGGCTGAAAACGGGTTGATGTATTTTAGCAATACAAATGGCATCCTGGAATATGATAATACAAACTGGAACATTCTTCGTTTTACGGGCGTTCCCCATATGGACATTGGTTGTTCACAACAAATATTTGTGGGGAGTTATAATCAGGTTGGATACTTAAAAAACACACGCAAGGGAACGGAATTTGTTTCCATTGTTAACAATAATGATGTGGATATTCCTCAAATACGTACAGTTGTGGCATTCTGCGGAGAAGTGTTTTTTGCTTCCGATACATGTCTGTTCAGATATGCAAATGATAAATTGACTTGCTATAAACAGTTTAAAAATAAAATCAAGGTATTTAAAACAAAAAAGCAAATGTATTTGTGGGCCAGCGGAGAGGGCTTATATAAATATGACAACAAACAACTTAAACATATTCCTGAAGCAGACCCTTTTAAATACGATGGAATAACCAGTTTATGTGTTTTTAATAACAAACTTATCTTAAAGCCCAAAAGAAGCGTGGGCTTATATGAGATCAGTAACAACAAGCTAACAAGAAAACATACCCAGGTTGACAATTTACTGGATGAATCAAAAACATCAAAACTTGTCAATTACAACAACAAATACCTGCTGGCCGCAACAGAAATCAATGGAATTTTTATCATCAATAAAAGCGGCCAATTGGTTTTTCACTTAAACAAAGCATCGGGGCTTGCAGATAATCACGTTACTGACATGCGTTTTGATATCGATAATCAACTCTGGGCTACAACCTTCAATGGCATTAGTTACATTGAATTATCTTCACCATTTACGTATTATACCAGTGATGAGCGTCTCAATTTATCCATTCTTGCCATTAATAAATTTAATGACCAACTTTATTACAGCACAAATCAGGGAGTTTATACTGCAGAAACAAGCCTGATACAGGATACTCTAAACAAAAACATTGACTGTGAAGAAACGGTATTTCAAAAAATAAAAAACCTTAATGTCCGTGCAAAAAATCTTGTCCGCATTGGAAAATACTTTTATGCATGTACTGATTATGGAATATACCAGATAATTGGTGATAGCGCACAACATTTACTTGATCTAAATGCAGAAACCATAAAAAAATCTCAGTTCTTTCAGAATCAATTGTACATAAGCTGCTCTGATGGGTTAAGAATTGCAGAGCAAATGGAAAACGGGAATCTCAATGTTACATTCAAAATTCATAATTTGGATAATCCCGTACGTACTATCGCCGAAGATGAAAACGGGAATTTATGGCTGGGGTCAAATAACGATGGTGTTTTTAGGGTTGAGTTTTTGGAAGCTGACCAGCTTGATCCGACTATCATACAAATACAAAAAGGTTACGGACTGCCTGAAAACTTTGATTGGATTGATGTCTATAATACACGCAACAGAATTTTGTTCTCAACTTACCAAGGAGTTTACAGAATCAAACAAAGAGCCGAGTTTGTTCCTGATAAACTACTGGGGTTTGATTTTACAAAATCCACCAGGTGGGTTTACCCCATCCATGAAGATTCTTCCGGGAACATCTGGTTTAGCAGTGGGGTCAAAAACAAATATAAAAAACAAACAGGGGTTGCGTTGTATCAAAGTAAAAACAAAGCTTATAAACAACAGTTATTTCCTTTTCAGTTGATCTCAAATAAAACCATAGAATGTATTTTTGCAGAATATAATACTGTTTGGTTTGGCAGCCTGAGTGGCATAATAAGGTATCAACGCGATATAAGCCTGGAAAAAACAAAAATAAACCATTGTATCATCCGGAACATCACTATTAATCAGGATAGTATCTTACTAAATAATGGATTGATAACACCTTTCCTGATCCAAAACACGGCTTATACGCTTCATCACAAACAAAAAAACATCAGGTTTGAATACACAACTCCTTTTTATCAATCCAGTGAAGATATTAAATATCAAACCAGGCTTTTGGGCTTACAACAAAACTGGTCAGATTACAGTTCAGAAACCTTCAAAGAATTTACAAACCTCGAAACCGGAGAATACACCTTCCAGGTCAGGGCAAAAAATGCATACGGCCAAGTCACTGAAACCACACAATTCTCCTTTACCATAAAACCTCCTTTTTATTTGTCCTGGTTTGCATTTAGTATTTACATATCTGTGGTGGTAAGCTTTGTGTACATGCTGGTTAAGCGAAGATCATATCAACATGCTAAAGACAAATACCGACTCGAAAAGATCATCGCGTCGAGAACAGAAGAACTTTTGAAACAAAAAGAACAGACAGAACGACTTGTAAACAGAATATTACCAAAATCCACCATACAGGAAATCACGGAAAAAGGAAAAGCCAGCTCAAAAAGATACGAAAAGGCTACCGTTTTATTTGCCGACATACAGGGGTTTACAAAAATCGCAGAAGAAACCCGTCCCGAAGCGCTTATTAAAATGCTGGATAAGATTTTTAAATCTTTTGATCAAATCATTGAAAAATTTGACATTGAAAAAATAAAGACAATCGGTGATGCATACATGTGTGCCGGTGGCATTCCTTATCAGGACAGCACCAACCCCGTTGAAGTTGTTCTTGCAGCTCTGGAAATGCAAGACGTGGTGAAACGATCTTCATCAGAAGATAAAGTCAATTTTCAAATCCGCATTGGCATTCATACAGGACCTGTTATTTCAGGCGTTGTCGGAACACAAAAGCTTGCCTATGATATCTGGGGTGATACAGTCAATATTGCCAGCAGAATGGAATCACACGGTGAAATTTTTCAGGTCAATATTTCCTCAACCACCTATTCCCATGTAAAAGATTTCTTTGAATGTATGTACAGGGGTAAAATGGCTTTTAAAAACAAGGGTGATATGGATATGTTTTTTGTAAAAGGCATATTGCCCAAGCTTGCAAAAGACCAGAATAAATTGATGCCGAATCATGATTTTATTGTTAAAACCCAATTGGTACGGCTACAGGACCTGCAGAATGATATATTTGAAAAACTCGAAAAGAATTTGCCCAAAAACCTGTATTATCATAACTTGAAACACACCATTAATGTGTATTATCAAACAGAAATGTTAGCACGCAATGAAGGGGTTAGAGATGAAGAAATGTTGCTGCTAAAAACGGCTGCACTTATGCATGACACAGGATACCTTGTAAGCTATGACCACCATGAGGAAAAAGGGGTTGAAGTGACACAAAAAACCCTGCCCACTTATCAATACAATAAATATCAAATTGATAAAATATGTGAACTCATTCTGGCAACCAAGATGCCGCCCAAACCCAAAAACCACCTGGAAGAAATAATCTGTGATGCAGACCTGGATTACCTTGGACGACCTGACTTTATTCCCATGTCACAAAACTTTTTCCGTGAATTGTTTGAACGCAACAAAATCGGCACCATTGAACAATGGAATAAAATGCAAATGAAATTCATGGAAAAACATCGGTTTTTCACTGCCACTGCAAGAAAAACACGAGAGCCTGAAAAACAAAAACGCCTTGCAGAATTAAAACAAATGCTGTGATTTTCCGCGCCTGTTAATCAAATGCTTTACAGTTCTTCAATCTCATCCGTTCCGAACTCACCCCTGTTTTCCTGTAACACACGACGGGCTTCAGAAAGGTCTTTCTTATTTACCTGTAATTTAATCGAATCTATTTGCTTAAACACAGATGAGGTTGTAACAACAGACTCAATGCCAGCCTCATGCAAGATAGACTGTAAAATATTTGCCCTGTGAGCATATTTAAACAATGCCAGTGTTACCAATTCATAATTGTCTTTTTCCATAATACATAATTCTTTAAATAATGTTAACACATAGTGGTTCTGCAAAGTTTAATTTTTTTCCTGAAATTATTGTTTATATTTGAATTTAATTTTTTATTGATGAATATTATCTGATTTTTCCCATGGAAAACAATGTGGATTTCTTAATTATTGGGTCAGGCATTGCAGGGCTGACATACGCTATTAAAGTAGCTGATAAAGGATCAGTCTGCATTGTAACTAAATCCAGCATTAATGATGCATCTACTGTATATGCACAGGGTGGCATTGCCTCTGTAACTTACAAGCCGGATAGTTTTGATAAACACATTCACGACACCCTTGATGCCGGGCAATACCTCAACGATAAAGAGATTGTTAATATGGTGATTAAAGAGGGACCTCAACAAGTGCAAAATCTTATAAGATGGGGAGCTCAGTTTGATAAATCCAAATCCGGAAAATACTACCTGCACAAAGAGGGAGGTCATTCCGAAAAGCGGGTTTTACATCACAAAGACAATACGGGAGAAGAAATACAAAAAACTCTGATCAGGCAGGTAAAAGCACATCCCAACATTTCAATTTATGAATACCATTTTGCTATTGACCTGATAACACAGCATCACCTGGGCAAACTTGTAAAACGCAAACATACGGATACAGAATGTTACGGGGCTTATGTTTTTGACAAACGCAACAACACCATACATACCATGCTGGCTAAAATTACCTTGTTGGCAACAGGTGGTTGCGGAAATGTATATCAGTCAACAACAAATCCACCCGTCATTACCGGTGATGGAATTGCAATGGCTTACCGTGCCAAAGGGAAAATTAAAAACATGGAATTCGTTCAGTTTCATCCCACCGCATTTTACAACCCCAAAGAAACGCCTTCGTTTTTAATAACTGAAGCCATACGTGGTTCAGGTGCTGTTATCAGGGATGTGCGTGGCAATACATTTTTAGAAAAACATGACTCAAGAGGATCACTGGCACCAAGGGATATTGTGGCCAGAGCCATTGATAAAAAGATGAAAGAACAAGGCTCCGATCATGTATATCTTGATGCCACCACCATAAATGAAGCAACGTTCCGGGAAAAATTTCCAAATATTTTTAAAAAATGCAAAAGCCATGGCATCAATCCGGTGACTGATTATATCCCTGTTGTTCCAAGTGCCCATTACCTCTGTGGTGGAGTGGCTGTAAATAAAAACGGTGAAAGTTTCATACACAGGCTGTATGCTGCCGGAGAAACTGCTCATACCGGCCTTCATGGAGCCAACAGACTGGCCTCTAACTCCTTGCTGGAGGCCGTGATTTTTGCCGATAAAGCTGCCAAACACGGCCTGTCACAGATATCTGAATTACAATGGGGGAAAAACATTCCGCCATGGAACGATGAAGGAACCACACCTGCCGAAGAAATGGTTCTGATAACACAATCATGGAAAGAAACGCAGGAGATCATGACCAATTATGTAGGCATTGTCAGAAGTGAGCTTAGGTTAAAACGAGCCCTCGACAGGCTGGAAATTATTTACCGCGAAAATGAAGCATTGTACAAAAAATCTAATCTAACAGTAAGAATTTGCGAGCTTCGCAATCTAATCAATGTTGGATACATTATAATAAAGATGGCGCAATCAAGAATAGAAAGCATTTGACTGCATTACAATATTGATTATGTTTAATTTAACCTTGTATATGCAACAAAATAAGATAAAACAGCGTCTGTATGTAACAGTGAAATTTGAGTATAAACCAAATATTTTTTTATTATGAAAATTAAATTTTTATTGATTATTCTTCTTCTTGGAGGAATTGGATTCGTGAACCCAAAAGAAGAGCCACGGAAATTGGCTGAAAAAGTAGCAAAAAACTTTTTTTATCAGCATGTAAATCAAGTGAAAAGCATGGAGTATGCTGATATTGACTTAAGCCTTGTGTCTGTAAATAATAAGGAAGCTCACACAACGTATTATGCATTTGACATCAACAACAACCAGGGCTTTATTATTATCTCTGCTGATGACGGAGCTAAGCCGGTGCTTGCCTATGCATTTAAAGGTGAGTTTAATGTCGGGAATATGCACCCGGGACAGGCCGGTATGTTAGATTGGTATGCCAACCAAATTACCTACATTGCAAATAATAACATTAAAGCTGACGAAAAAACATCAGAACAATGGCAATCCCTTATTGATTATACACCGGGAAAAGGCATTAAATCATACAAGAATGTGGAACCACTTCTATTGACAACGTGGAACCAGGGATACCCTTACAATCAAATGTGTCCTGAAGATCCCGACGGTATTGCAGGACATGCACCTGTCGGTTGTGTTGCTACTGCCATGGGACAAGTAATGAAACACTGGGATTATCCCGAAACCGGCACCGGTTCAAAAACACACTGGTCTTATAACTATGGTAGCTTTACTGTCAATTTTGCTAATCAAACATATAATTGGGCTGGAATTCCCCTCCATGGCAATGGATTAAATGATGAATTAGCAAAAATTAATTTCCATATGGGCGTTGCTGTTGAAATGCAATGGGGCCCTGACGCATCAGGAAGCCAAACTGGAAAGATAGTTACCGCTTTGGAAGATTATTTCCAGTACGATGAATCTTGTCAATTGACAAACAAAGACAGTTATAATGAAGCTCAGTATAAAGATATTCTTCGTACACAGCTTGACAACAAATTTCCTATGGTATATTCCGGATCTTCTACTGAATCAGGACATGCATGGAATTGTGATGGCTACCTGGATGAAGAATTTCATATGAACTGGGGCTGGGGTGGTGCCGGGAACGGATATTATACCCTTGACGATCTGACATCATCAGCTACGCCTAGTGGTCCTGAAAACAATTTTGTTTACAATCAACAAGTCGTTAGAAATATATATCCGGAAGATGCTTATCCGGAATATTGCGATGGAACAACAAACATCATTTCTCATCAGGGTGCATTTGGTGATGGCAGTGCCGATGAAGATTATCAGAATAATACAAGCTGCCAGTATCTGATATCCCCCGACTGTGGACAGATAATTACGTTAAATTTTGAACAATTTGATCTTGCTGATGGTGATGTAATACACATCTATGACGGCGAAACTACAGGAGCTCCACTGCTGGAAACTTTTGATATGGATAACATTCCCACATCCTCGGTTCAGGCCAATTACGGAAACCTTCTCATTGAATTTTTAACAGATGGCAGTACTACTGCAGACGGATGGTATGTTAGTTTCAATTCTGATTATTGTAAAACCGGACTTTCTTATACCGCACTTGACGGAACAGTCAGTGATGGAAGTGGTCCATGTGACTACAATAAATCCACTGTATGCTCATGGTATATCGAACCGGACAATGCTGAATCCATACATCTTGATTTTTCGGAATTTGATTTTGGCGGCTCCCTCGACTATTTGGATGTCTTTAGAAATAATTCAAGCGATCTGGTAGAAAAATTTGATGCCACCAATACGCCTACTGAATTAATCATTGACGCTCCTGTCGTATTTTTGCAATTTTATGCTGATTCTGACGATGATGTTGGAGGAGGGTTTACAATTGATTATTCTACAACAGTGGGTATCGAAAATCATGAAATAATTAACAAAGCCTCTGTTTTTCCAAATCCAACCTCTGGTCAGATTAACCTGACATTTTCCATGGTAGAATCATCTGATGTCAACATCAGGGTATATAATATGCTTGGGAAAACCATCGGAAAAACAACCATTCATGGGCATAAAGGATATCAAAAAATTGAACTTGGCAAGCTGATCAATTTAACGGAATCCGGAATTTACTTGATTGACGTTTCAACCGAAAGCCAAACCATAACAAAACGCATAAGCATCATTAAATAAGCCAGAATTAATAAGCCAGAATTATTGTATTCCTTAACCGTTGTAATTCAGTATGAGTTGCAACGGTTTTTTGTTTTTAACTTATCTTTATCTCTTTTCTTCGTTTTATGTATGAATTATTTTTCTATCTTTAGCTTTAAATTTTAAAGGTTTGAAAAATGAAAAACATCCTTTTAATTGGATGCTTAGGTGTCATCTTTCTGAGTTGTCAGGATGAATCACCACAATCCGGTGAAAACAAAAAAGCAAGCAACGAACACCTTGTAATGGCCACTGCCTGGTATCAAAAATCAGCAGAACAAGTTGCTTGTTATTATCAGGCTTTTAACCTCGCCACAATGGCGCTTGAAAAGCAAATGCACACAGACAGTTCAGAAAAACCAAATGCCATTGTACTGGATATTGATGAAACCTTGCTTGATAACAGCCCGTTTCAGGTGAAAATGATTCAAACAGGAAAACATTACTCCCATGAGTTCTGGAAACAATGGACAGATAAAGCCGAAGCTAAAGCCCTGCCCGGCGCTATTGAATTTTTAACATATGCATCGGATGTCGGCACTGACATATTTTATGTTTCCAACCGAATGGAAAATGAATTACAGCCAACCATTACAAACATGGAAAATCTTGGTTTTCCCGAAACACGGCCTGACCATTTCCTGCTAAAATCAACCACAAGCAATAAAACAGAACGTCGTAAACAGATAACACAAAACTATGATGTACTTTTATATGTAGGAGATAACCTTGGTGATTTCAGCAGCCAATGGGACAACAGGGGAGAAGATCTTGGTATGAATGAAATTGCGGAAGTGAAACATAAATTCGGAACGGAATTCATCATTTTACCTAATCCCATGTATGGGGGATGGGTGGATGCTTTAAAGAAAACGTCCGGCATTGATGATTATCAGGAGTTTATTGATCATTTCCCATCCGAGTTGGATACATGGGAATGATACATCGTTTTTTAATGGATGTAATTTACAATTTTAATGTTTGTTTTTTCAATTGTAAACTAAAATATAAGTAATTCCTAAGCGTTGAGATGAAAGTTGACTGGTCAAAATACAAGGTATTGATTGTTGAGGATGATGTTGTAAATTATCAACTCCTCAAGGTGTTCCTTAAAAATACGGGTATAAAAATTATACATGCCTCCGCCGGAACAGAAGTCATGGAGATTTTTGAAAATATCGTGCCGGACATTGTGCTTATGGATGTACAATTGCCCCATGTAAATGGAATGCAGCTCACAGAAATGATGAAATCACAACACCCTGAAATTAAAATCATAGTACAAACAGCCAGCATCCTGGAATCACAGATGAAAGAAATGATGGAAACAGGCTGTGAAAATTACCTGTTAAAACCAATAAACAGGGAAGATCTTATTAAAGTAATGGATAAATACCTCGGGTGAAAAATCAGCCGTTTATCATGCATCATTCCACATAAAGCACAATTTCTTCATCATAAAACAAGGGTTTGTTTTTAGGAAAATTATTCCAGCGCCTGATATCTTGAATCGTGCAATTGTGCTCAATGGCAATTTTATGCAGCGAATCGCCCTTTTGTACGATGTATTTTATTGCTTTCCATTTTGTGTCTTTTGTTGCCTTTTTCTCAGGAATAAACTGTTCCCCTGTAATGATTTCCTGATTTAATATAAAAGCAATGCTTTCTGTCCGTGGTAAAACCAAAACACAGCCGTTATCATTTTCAGGAATGACGCCCTGCCTGTACACCGGATTCAGGCTTCTAACTATTGCATGGTCAATGTCCAGCACTTCAGCAACGCGATCAAGTGATGTTTTTTTTCTCACATGCAATGTATCTGTCTGATGATAGTAACAAACGGGGACCGCTGGTTTAATATTAAAATCCCGGTGATAATGCAATACATAATTCATGGCGATAAAAGCCGGCACATAGCTTTGCATTTGATTTGACAGCTTATGACGTATTTTCCAGTAATTGGATTCACCCCCACACCGTGCCATGGCTTTCTGAATGGCTCCCGGCCCTCCGTTGTATGCTGCCATTGCCAGGTGCCAATCACCAAATATTCTGTACAGGTATGACAAGTACCTACACGCTGCATCCGTAGATTTATGAGGATCACTCCTTTCATCCACCCAGGCATCCATTTGCAAATCAAACAATCCTGCAGCTCCCGGCAGAAATTGCCAGAGTCCCACTGCTCCGCTTTTTGAAACAGCTACCGGATCCAGCGATGATTCCACTGATGCCAGGTGTTTGAGCTCAGGTGGTAATTTATATGTGTTTAAATAATGATCAAAAATGGGATAATAAAAAGCCGATCGCCCTAAAATACGGGATATCTTTTGGGGGTTCCGCAACCCGTAAGCCTGGATATATTCTTTTACTGAAGCATGGTAAGTCAAAGGAATTTCTGTTCTTCTGGAAAGTTTTTCCAGCCTGCTTATTATCAATGAGTCATTGTGACTTGCTTCATACGCACTGTATATTCGTTCTTCCTGAGTTTCTGCTTCCAGACCTGATACAATTAACGAATCACATAATTTCTGCGTATTTTTAACCATGCTGTCCGGCAAAATGATATCAAATCCCCTGTTTTTACTCGCAGATTCCTTATTGTCTTTATCATCATCCCCGTCGGCATGCACGGGAGATACAGAAGCCAACAAAAGAAATACAAGTATATGGCCGTATGTCTTATGCTTTATCATGTGCTTTCTTGATCTTGTTAAAACGTACCCCGCAAAGATAATATAAAACTACGTCCCATGGCAGGGATGCCTGAAGAATAAGTTCGATACAACTGGTCGGTCAGATTTTCCACGCCTGCAGAAAATACCAGGTTTTTATTCATGGCATATGACAATTTCAGATTTACAGCGTACCAGGAAGGTGCATACAATCCTTCCGGGTTAAATTGTTCGTTTTCAGGCAACTCTGATTGTTTCCTGGCATAAGATTCATCCACAGCATACATGTATGTTTTGTCATGCTCTTCAAGGCTGAGCTCATCAGGCGATATTTCTCCATTGTAATTAACCGAGGCATCTATGCTTAACTGTCCTGATCTGAAAATCGCATGCGTGCTGCCATACAAGGGAGGAACATGCCTGTATGGATTATTATCCTGATCATATCCATAAATTTTGGTCAACAGGGATTTTGCGGAAATATTTTTTGTGATATCCACAAACAAACCGGCATTGAAACCATACACATCCACCCTGCCAATATTTTGTATGGCTTGTACCTGTGACAATTCTCCATCATACATGATGCTGTCCTGTCCACTAAACCGGTAATCATCCCTGGCCATGGCATTGGTAATGATGGTATAAAATGCACCTCCTTCAATCCTGAGAATCTCGCTAAAGGTTTTGCTGATGTTAATGTCAGCATTCCACGCGTATTCGGGTTGCAAATCATCATTGGGAACAACTACCGATCCCGGTTCAGAATCAAAAACCTTTCCCATATCATCAATGTTTGGGGCTCTGAACCCTGATCCCAGGTTTAGACACAACTGCATTCCCGGCTCAGGTTTATATACCGCCCCGGCCATAAAATTCGGAGCAAGCAAATGCATCGTGATCTGTGAAAACGGAAAATCATAAAACCTGTCGTCAAAAGGCGAATAGGCATACACACCATTGAGCCTGGCGCCTGTTGTGAATGTCCATTGGGGGTTTAATAAATAACGATAACTAAGGTATAACCCGGCATGGCTGTAATCCGAATTGTCAGGATACCGGCTGGCAATGTCTTCAGTATCTCTGGAAAAGATATTTTCTCTGTAAGCATCTGAGAACACTTTACTCATTCCGGCTTCCAGCCCATAATACAATGCATGTTGTCCATTGAATTTTTTAAAGGCGTCCAGGTTAATATTCCCAATTTTCAGGTTTTCCGTACGATGACGCAGCATTTCTGACCGTAATTTACGATCATGCCGGCTTTCTTCATAATCCTGGTAAGCTGCCTGCATTTTTATTTCGTCCCAGGCTTTCCGTTCCTTGCTCAATTCCAAACCAATACTATGTACCATCCATTTCTGGGGGCCATAATACCATTCAGCATATTTGCGTATTCCACCTGATTTTTGAATCAATCGGTCGTACCGGGGAACATCAGATGTTGTGCTGTAATAAAAATTGTATTTCAACAGTGCATTTTCATTCAGTTTATATGCAAATTTTTGTAATAAATGGGTCTGGTTAAATCCTGAGTTTCTCGCCAGGTACTTATCTTTGTTGGGAACCACAGAATCCTGACCGTTTACTTCTGTTACATACGAATCATGCAGATAATATATCTCCAGATCTTCGGACAGTCCGTTTGTGCCCATGTGCAAATCTCCAAACTCGGCATATGAAACGGATGTCAGGGAACTGAATTTTTCCCCTGCAATGTTCACATCAAAATGGCCGGCTTTCCCATTGTTTCCTGAATGATACCTGAGCAAAGACTTGCCATCAAATATCATGGTATCCGATTGTGCAAATGCGGGCTCCAGCGTATGAAAATCCATCACCCCGCCGATGGCATCGCTGCCATAAATGACAGAGCCGGGACCAAACATTACTTCACTGCCTTCCAATGCATTGGGATCAATCGACAGCACATTCTGTAGATTTCCGTGACGATAAATGGCATTGTTCATCCTGATGCCATCCACGACAATGAGTACTTTGTTGGTGGCAAAACCGCGTATCATCGGGGAACCCCCACCAAGTTGAGATTTTTGCACAAAAACATGGCCGCTGCCTGCCAACATATCGGCACTGGTTTGCGGTTCCATCATGCTTACATCTGTTGGTGAGATAACCTCAATTTTCATGGGAACCTCTTCTCTTTCTTGCTCCCACTGGTTAGCGGATATCACGGTTTCCGATAATTTGATGACACTAAGGTACAATGGCACCTGGTAATCCATTTCTTTGATTTCGGACATCCTGAGCAACCGGCTTTGATAGGAGGCATGTTGAAACAACAAACTGTCTTTTTCAGAAAAACCATCCAGCGAGGCTTTTCCGTGTTGATTGGTAATTACGGAGTATGTTTCACTGAAATTCACGATGCCGGCATTAGCAATGGGTTTTTCCGTGGTTTCATCAAAAACAAATACCGTTTGTGAACACACCAATCCGGTAAAAAACACAAAGGATAATCCTGAAATCAACTTTTTCATGTTATGCATATTTTTATTAACCCCCTTTTTGAATGCAAAAATTAAGCCTTAATAAACCAAACAATTGTGTTTTTAAACAAGAAATAGACATTTATTCGTAATTGACCAGTCTGTCAACTATATAGTGTCTGTCAATAAAATCGAAAATTTATCTATTGAATAATGGGAACTAATCAGACCGAAGGCCGAAGACCGGAGTCGTAAGCAAAGCATACATTTTTAAAGTAAAAACTAAAATTAGTATCTGGAAGATTACCTAAGTTATCTTATTTAGTGAAATTTCTTATAATCATTTCTTCCTTTTCTCTGCGGTGCTTAGCGCTTCTCGGTGTTACTCTGCGGTATAAGAGGTTGTACCGCAAAGAAATTATAAAATAGCATTCATAAAAAAATAGGTCATCTTTCGGATACTCATAAAAACTAATTATCATGATATCTTCAGACTTCGGACTTCTGACTTCGGACTTCTGACTTTTGTTTATATAAGCTGTATATTATGGACAAACTCTAATTAAACAAGCGTCATATCCACCTGTTTTTTTATGACATTGACTTTTTGAATCTTTACTTTTACTTCATCACCAAGCATAAAATTACGGCCTTTGTGTTTGCCAACAAGCTGATAATTATCTTCATCGTAATAATAAAAATCATCATACAAACTTTTGACCGGAATAAGACCTTCACACCCGTTTTCTTTGATTTCTGCAAACAAACCCCATTCTTTAACACCGGAAATAATAGCATCATACACATTGCCAACACGTTCTTTCAAAAATTCTGCCTGTTTAAATTTAACCGAAGCACGTTCTGCACTTACCGCTTTTTGTTCCATTTCACTGCTATGGTCACACAATGATTCGTAATATTGAGAATCAGCACTTTTGCCATTATTCATATACCGTGTCAACAGCCGGTGCACCATCATGTCAGGATACCGGCGAATGGGTGATGTAAAATGGGTATAATAATCAAAAGACAAGCCGTAATGCCCGATGTTCTGCGTGGAATATTCAGCTTTTGCCATTGAACGTATAGCAAGGTTTTCAATGACATGCTGTTCGGGTTTTCCTTTGATGTTTTTCAACAGTTTATTCATTGATGAAGAAAGTTTTTTTGAATTTGAACTTCCGGAGACATCGTATCCGAAAGTTTTTATAAATGAACGAAACGATGATATTTTATCAGGATGCGGGTCATCGTGAATCCGGTAAACAAACGTAAGGTGTTTTTCCTGGTCTTTGCCAATAAACTGAGCCACTTTGCGGTTGGCAAGCAGCATAAACTCTTCAATCAGCCAGTTGGCCTCCTTCATGGTTTTGAAATAAACGCCGACGGGTTTTTTATTTTCATCCAAACGGAATTTTATTTCATCCCTTTCAAAATTAAATGCACCACGTTTATACCGCTTATCACGTAGAATTTCTGCAAATTTCTGAACCTGGAGAATTTCCTTTGATAATTTGCCTTTGCCGGATTCAATAATTGACTGGGCATCATCGTACGTAAAACGTTTGTCACTGTTGATGATAGTGCGGGAAATATTATAATCCTTTACTTCAGCCTCATCATTCATTTTCAGGATTACAGAATAACACAATTTATCCTCACCCGGCCGCAAAGAACACAGTTTGTTTGACAAACGTTCAGGTAACATTGGCACCACACGGTCAACAAGGTATACAGATGTGGCTCTGTCTTCGGCCTCCTGATTGAGTTCTGTGCTTTCTTTTACATAATACGTCACATCAGCAATGTGAACCCCAATTTCCCACAACCCGTTTTTAAGCTTGCGCACAGACAAGGCATCATCAAAATCTTTAGCATCTTCCGGATCAATGGTAAATGTGGGAACATTCCTAAAATCTTCACGTTGTTTTATTTCCGGAGCAGGAATATTAACGGGTATGTTATTGGCTTCCTTTTCAGTTTCATCGGAAAAAGCATAGGGCAGGTTATATTCAGCAAGAATGGAATGAATTTCCACATCATTTTCACCGGGCATACCCAATACTTCCGTCACTTCCCCTTCCGGGCTGCGTGTGCGTGTAGGCCATTTTGTGATTTTCACAATGGTTTTTTCACCATCCTGAGCCCCATTCAGTTTACCGGGTGGTATGAAAATGTCAAAAGGGATGAATTTTCCATCAGGAATTAAAAAAGCAAAATTGTCCCCTTTTTCTATCACTCCAACAAAGTGATCTTTGTGTCGTTCCAGAATTTCAGTTACTTCTCCTTCATACGAAAAGTCTTTCCTTTTGGCAAATAATCTTACTTTTACCTGGTCCCCCTGCAATGCTGATTTCAAATTTTTCCAGGTTACGATGACTTCTTTTTCTACATCGGGAGTAATGATTGTGGCAAACCCTTTTCTTGTGATTTTTACTTTCCCTGTGATATGGCCGGCCTGAATGTTTATCCGGTATTTTCCCGGATGGATTTCCACCAGGCTTTTTTCTTTAGCCATTTCCTCCATGATTACCATAATGATTTTATGCGTTGGCTTATCATATATTTCCAACAACTTTGATACCTGCTTATAATTCAAATTCCGTTTTGGATTATAGTCAAAAATATCAACAATCTGCTTCTTAACTGCCTTTTTATCAATCCCATACGTATTGTTTTTATTCTTTTTACTCATAATGGCATAACTTTTGTTTCTTTACATTTTGTATTTTAGTTTGCAACAGAAGAACTTTATTGTAATTTTAATCAGATTTTTAACCATTAAAAACCTTTATGATGAAAACAACAACACTAATTAAAAACGTTTTGCTGATCGGATTTGTTTCCACAGCTATGATTTTCACTTCTTGTAAACGTGAAAAAGACACAGGCAAACCAGCCAATGAAGATGCCGAACTGATGTCTATCCCCTGTCAAAGTGAAGGCAGATCAGACTCTGAATTTTTCAGAGCAGATGCGAGTGCTACATCACAGGATATGAATTTATCCCGCGAAAAAGCATTAACAGCTTCCAAACAAAGGCTTGCTGGATTCATTGAAACCAAAATCAAATCAGTTACTGATAGGTATGTCAATGAAACTGAATTTGGAGAAAATTCCCAGTTTGAATCCAAGTTTGAAAACCTTACACGTGAAGTGGTAAAACAAAAACTTGTTGATGTTGCTGTTACCTGTGAAGAAACTTACAAAGAAACCAACAACAAATTTACCACTTACCTCGCTATTGAAGTAAACAAAGATGCCATGCTGAACGGCATTAATAACAGCCTGACTCAGAATCAGAAACTCCAGGTTGATTATGACAAACAAAAATTTGAAGAAATTTTCAACGAAGAAATGGAACAAATGGAAGAAGACAGGCCTTAATTAAAACCTGAATGACTACCACCCATCAACACTCAACACGTCATCATTACCGAGGGCGTTTTAATTTTGTTAAAATGCATGTTAGTTCATGCC